>JBCBZK010000096.1:0-13306 GCA_039815365.1 Pseudomonadota bacterium
CCTCAATGATCAGGTGCGATATTCCGTGGTGGACCTCAAGCATACCGCCGGTCGACTCACGGTGTTCCCGTCGCACCTGATGCACGAGATTTTTCCCTACTTTGGCGAAAAGCCTAGAATCGTCATCGCCTTCAACTGCAGCATCTCGCAAGGCTAGAGCAAGGGCGATCACAACTCGTAACGTTTGATCTTCTCCACTAGCGTTGTGCGCTGAACACTCAGTAATTTGGCCGCGCGCGCCACGACGCCATCGGCTTTCGCAAGGGCCTCAAGAATCAACGTTCGTTCGACCGCTGCGAGATGTGTACGCAGATCGACGCCATCGGATGGCAAATCAATGGGCGCGGCCGGGATTTGTCCCAGGGCATTCTCGTTCGCTGAACACTCCACTGGGTCAATGCCGCTGATTTCAACGGGCAAATCCCTCAAGCCAATGTCGCCATACGGCTTGCTAACGATCAAGCGTTCAACAAGATTTGCGAGCTCTCGAACATTCCCCGGCCATGCATATCGCGTCAGTGCGTTAATCGCAAACGCGTCGAAATGCACGGCAACGCCATGTCGTTTTCTGTGCCTGCCGACGATCTCAGCGAGAAGCGGCTCAACATCGTCAGCACGATCGCATAAAGGCGGGATTTCAATCTCGACGACGTTGAGTCGGTAGTACAAGTCCTCGCGGAATTGATCTTCGGCGATCCTCGCCTCGAGATCTCTATGCGTCGCGGCGACAACGCGAACGTCCACGGCAATACTCTTCATTCCGCCGACGCGTTCTATCACCCGCTCTTGTAGTACACGTAACAATTTCACCTGCATCGCAGAGGGCATATCGCCGATCTCATCGAGGAACAAAGTCCCGCCGTTCGCTTGTTCAAAGCGTCCCTTGCGACGCACTGTTGCGCCGGTGAAAGCGCCTTTCTCATGACCAAATAGTTCGCTTTCGAGCAGCTCAGCCGGAATAGCGCCGCAATTAACCGCAACGAATTCACCACTACGTTGTGATTGCTCATGCAGTTGTCGCGCGACAACTTCCTTACCGGTGCCCGACTGACCCGTGATCAGAACTGTCGCAGTGGTTGGTGCGACCTGACTCAGCATTTGCCGGATCGAACGCGCCGATTCACTAACGCCGATGAACGGTTGTAGCGACGTATCACCGTCGTCCGTGAGTTGCGGGCGCAGCCCGATGTCTTCGAGCACGTTGCCCAATTCGTCCAAACGAACGGGCCACTGCAGACGCAAAGGGTATTGCTTAGGTGTTGCGGTCATGATGCTCATCGACGACGACAACCGGGATATCCGGCAATTGTTGTTGCAACTGCCGAGAAATGACGCCAGCAGTATCGGCGTTCAGACCCGAACCGAGAAAAACAGCTGAAACGCAGATCTGCTCTGCGATGCTTTGCCATTCATCGACACCGGCAACCGCAACTGCCGGCGTATCAAGAAACTCGATCATGTTCTTGAGCGTAGTAGCACGATCTGCTTCGCTATCAATAACAAGAACGGTCGGTTCATTTGTTGTGGTTACTACCATTGCCTGCGAATCCCTGCTGGCCTAACTGCTTGTGCAGTTGTTTATCCGTGCCACATCATGTGGTACGAGCTCATACCATAAACAATTTTTTGACCGAGCGGAACGAATGCAACATAAAACCTTCGTGACGCCTGTCCCAGTTTCGCTATAAAGCCCTGACTCATGTGGTCGCTAACCCTAAAGCAGGAAGCGTTTACCGAAAAAAGGGCATATCGTGAATCTGGTCGAAAAACTGATAGGACGCAGTGCATCGCCGAAACAAGCCTCGAATGAGCCCGAATCGACAGGACTCGTCGATGGCAGCCTGGACACGCTGGACGCGATGCTACGCGCCACAGGGGAATTCGCGGTTGAAGTCGAAGACGAAGATCCGCGTTTTCACGACTTGTGTGTCGAGTACGCGAGACATGTCACTAATGGCACGCCTATTCTGGACGAAGGTATCGGTCAACAGGCTGACGGATCCAGAGACTGGGCCCGGGTGCGGCGCTTCTTTGTCAACAGACGTGAACTCGAATCAGAGTTTGTCACGCACCGCATCAGTAATTACCGCATGTTAGTCGAAGATATGGTGACGGGATTACGATCTATCTCAAGCGGTGAAGCGAATACCCAGCAAGCAGTAATGCGTGGACTCGACAACGTTCAAGAAAGCGCAAAGGCCGGCAACATCGGCGAGATTCGCCAAGCGATAGCACATACGATGGAAGCAGTAACGACTGCCTTCAACGAACAACAAGATTTGTTTCAGGCACAGATTGAGCAGTCCAATCAACGGATGCTGAGCCTGCGAGGCGATCTTGCGGCCGCACGCGAGCATCTCAAACGTGACCCTCTGACAGACACATTCAACCGAGGGGCGTTCGATATCGCCATACAACAAACCGTCGCGATGAACTTCGTGTTGCGGCAACCGGTATGCATTGCAATGCTCGATCTCGATCACTTTAAGAAGATCAACGACAAGTTCGGACACTCTGCCGGCGATGATGTTTTGCGCGGCGTTTCAGACTGTCTGTCGCGTACCTTCGTGCGTCGATCCGACGTCGTAGCGCGCTATGGCGGGGAAGAATTCGCGCTCATCCTAAATGACGTCACCCTCGAAACTGCACACACACTGCTGACGCGACTAATGGAGATGATTCGCTCTACCGTGAGCATTCCGTACGCAAACAAGGGCGATGTGTTGACCTGCTCGGCAGGTGTTACCCAACTCAGACCAAGTGACACCGTCGAGACTGTACTGCGTCGCGCAGACAGCGCGCTGTACCGTGCCAAATCGGATGGCCGCGACAGAATCCATATGGATCAGGAATGACCTTGCGAATCGCAGTGATAACCGGCGCTTGTTCTAAAGATCGTCGCCTGAACGCCGCTATCTGAAAGGTGCGTGTGGTGCTTCGTCCCGACGAAGTTGACAGTAATGCCTAATAACGGAGGGGCATGCGTTGGATCTTGCGACTCTCATTGGACTCATCGGCGCTTTCGGCGTCATTTTCGCCTCAATCTTTATGGGCGGATCAATCGGCACGTTTGTCAATGGCCCATCGCTTATCGTGGTTTTCGCCGGCACGTTTCTGGTCACGATGATGAAATTCAGCCTCGGTCAGTTTCTGGGCGCGGCTAAGGTTGCGATGAAGGCGTTTATGTTCAAACTCGCAACGCCGCAGGAATTGATTGAGAAATCAGTCGAATTAGCGAAAGCAGCCCGCCAGGGCGGCATTCTCGCACTAGAAGAGGCCGAGATTAACGACGAGTTCATGAAGAACGGCGTCAATATGCTGATCGACGGTCACCAACCCGATATCGTGCGCGACATGCTGACCAAAGACATGCAACTCACGTTGCAACGTCATGAAGAGGGTCAGAACATCTTCAAAGCGATTGGTGATGTCGGACCAGCGATGGGCATGATCGGAACACTGATTGGTTTAGTGCAGATGCTTTCGAATATGGATGATCCAAAACAAATTGGCCCGGCTATGGCGGTTGCGTTGCTGACGACGCTGTATGGCGCCATCCTTGCCAACATGTTTGCATTGCCTGTTGCGGATAAACTGGCATTGCGTAGTACCGAAGAAAAAGATCGCAAGAAACTGATCATCGATGCGTTGCTGGGTATTCAGGAAGGTCAGAACCCGCGAGTTATTGCGAGCATGCTGGAGACGTATTTACCGAAGTCTGCACGGACTAAGGAAGATGACGCGTAGCTCGGATGAGTGAGGAAGCCAAAAAACAAGAATCCGCGGGGGTTCCGGCATTGGTTATGACATTCGCCGATCTCATGACTCTGCTGATGTGTTTCTTCGTACTGCTGCTGGCGTTTTCCGAGATGGACGCTCAGAAATTCAAAGAACTGTCGGGTTCAGTCAAAAACGCTTTCGGCGTTCAAGCCGAAATTGAAGCCAGAACGATTCCGAAAGGAACCAGTGTCATTGCCCGGGAGTTTAGCCCTGGCAAACCGCAACCGACACTCATTCAGGAAGTACGACAGTTCACCATCGATTCGAACAAGAATACGCTCGAGTTTGATGAAGCAGACGAAGATGAAAAAAACGTTGACGAAGAAGCGGAACGGATCCGACAGGCACTGGAAGCAGAAATCGCTCAAGGCGCGGTGGCCGTCGAAACCGAAGAGGATCGCGTCGTTATTCATATTCTTGAGAAAGCCTCTTTTCCCTCGGGCAATGACACCGTACGGCGCTCTTTCCGACCAACACTGACAAAGATTGCGGGCTTGCTGGAGGACTCGAACGGCGAAATCGAAGTCGCGGGTCACACTGACAATATACCGATCTCGACCGCACGGTTTCGGTCTAACTGGGACTTATCGACGAGCCGCGCTGTGTCAGTCACGCATTTGTTACTCGACAACGCCACATTGGAACCGCAACGCTTTACTGTCACCGGCCATGCAGATACACAGCCCAGAGGCCTCAACGATACCCCCGAGAACCGTGCCGCTAACAGACGCGTTGATATTCGGATTGTCATTGGAGCTGACGAAATTTCACCCAACATGCTCAGCGCTGATGATGAAGATCAATCTGGTTCGGTTGTAGCCGAACCTGCGCTGGAGGAGACTGAATAATGACCGCCGACTACTTGATGAGTGACGACGAAAAATCCATGCGTCGTTCATTTCGCATTCGAGAGAATGCCTTCGTAAAAGTGCGCGAACTCAGCGACAGCGAATACGCCGGCTTACTCGAATCGAGATCACTGCAGAAACCGTCAAGCTTCGGCAATCATGCCAGGCTGGTAAACCTAGAAGCGCGGTTTCAGGAGAGTTTCGCACTGCTGGGAACCGCACCGCGCCCCGTTCGCGATTGTCTGACTGTTTTGAATGAAAAATTGACACTGTTACTGGATGAGCAGCCGGAACGGCAACGCGTCATGGCAGAACTCACCGAAGGACAAGCATTGATTAGTGAGATCGGTGCAACCGGCATTCGCTTTGATAGCGCTAAGCCGTTGGCCGAAGACACCAAACTGTTCATGCAAATCATGCTCACGTTTGACCGCCACTATCTGGAGACGGCCGCCGTGGTTCGTCGTTGTGTCGAGCCAATCAATTCGGATCCGTCTGCACCGCATGGTATCGCCGCGGAGTTTGTCGGATTCAGCGAAGCAGAATCCGAACTGCTCATTAAGCACCTGTTCCAACGCGAGAGCGAAAGCTTGAGGATGCGCCGTCTGAACGCGGAAGACTAGTCGCGACCTAGCGTAGCGACTGTACCATCGATTCCATACGCTTGTTGATGGCAGGTTGTAACTCGATCATCAGCTCAGGGGTGAGTTGCAGACGCCTCACCGACAGCACATCAAACGACATCGGTACTTCCGGACTAGCTGCACAAACAAGTTCGGCACTGTAAACCACATCCACTAAATCAGGTGGCACGGCCCCACCGCCTTCTGCGAGTTCGTCGACCGGCGTCAGTGTTCGCACGATATCATCAGCAAACCCCCACGACTCGGCTATCGCCTTGCCAACCTGTGGATGCCAACTACCGTCCGAGTCACTCATCGCCTCTAAGTCAATCGTAACACCGGGGAACTGGGTCGCTTTGGTGAGCATGTACAGCTTGCCGACCTCGTGCAGTAGCCCGCACAGGAATGCTTTCTCTGGGTCAACATGAGGCTTGGCACAGTGCTGCGCGAGCACGTAGGCAACGGATGACATCGCAATACTGCGCCGCCACAGCGTCGCAAGATCTGCGGCGATGGATTTATGCTCCTTCGCCAGAAATATCTGCTCTACGGCCAGGGAGATCGCCATATTGCGAACTTCCTTGATACCCAGACGCATGACGGCCGCGCCCAAATCGGTCACAGCGATCCCGGCTGGGTTGTAGAAACTTGAATTAGCCGACTGCAGCAAGCGCGATGCTAACGCAGTCTCAACGCTGGCAAGTTTGGCAATCTTTTGGAGATCGCAGTCATCGCGCTCCAGCGAGTTTCGGATTTGAATCACTGCATCGGGAAACGAAGGCAGTTGAATCGACTTGTTCTCAAGCTCTGTCGACAGCGCGTTGAGAAACAGCATTTCATCAGCGCGCATTATTGCAAAGCCTCTACTGTTGGTTCGGCGTCGTAATTTGCATGCAAACGGACAAGCAACTGCGCTTCTGCAGATGCAATCGCACAACGCTCCGCAATCGCGCTCGCCGAGACGCCGCGTTGCGCCATAGATACAGCATCGTCGAGATCTGCGCTGGCAGCGCTCTGGCCTATCAGTAGTTGCGAGCGACCCAATCCAGCTAACGCCTCGTCAACTCTTTCAAGTCTCTTCTCTAGTGCGGCAACAGCGCCGGCGCTAGCGACATCACTCACATCATCATGAGTTGCGAGCAAGACAAGCATACGACTGAGCTCCGAATCACGCAGCTGCAGTTTTCGGCGAACGGACAGCAGTGTGAACAGCGTCGCGATAAACAACAACGCAAGCGTTGCGACCAACGACTGAGTATAGGTTAACCAGTGTTCTGCACTCATAGCTTGTCCTCCAGGTAGTCCGCGTAGTCGCCGAGTTTTGCTCGCAGCCGCAGTAGTGCCTGACCATGAATCTGGCAAACCCGCGACTCACTGACGTCCAATACCAGCCCAACTTCTTTCAGGTTCATGTCTTTTTGATAGTACAAAGACAGTACAAGACGCTCGCGCTCAGGTAACTTGCTCACCGCCTCTGCTAACTTAACCCGGAACTGGGTTTCTTCCAGCGCATCGTCAGGCTCATCATGATCATACGACTGAACCTCTTGCGCACGATCTGAATCTGCAAACGGCTGATTGAGACTGAACAATCGGCAGCTGGCTGAATCGCGCAAAATGGCGTGGTATTCCTCTAGAGGCATCGACAGGTGATCGGCGATTTGCTGATCATTAGGATGTTCGCCGGTCACCGTCTGAAGCTCATTGATCGCCTCGGTAATACTGCGATAACGCCGATGTACCGAGCGCGGTGTCCAGTCAGACTTGCGTACCTCATCCAGAATCGAACCGCGAATACGAATACCTGCATAAGTTTCGAAACTTGCGCCACGGCTCGGATCATAATGACCTGCGGCTTCGATCAATCCGAGCATTCCCGCTTGAATCAGATCGTCCAGTTCAATGCTGGCCGGTAATTTTGCCATGATGTGATGTGCAATCCTTTTGACCAGTGTCAGATTGTCTGTGATCAATGATTCAGACACTGAATCCTTCTTGGTAGTTCTTGCTGTGGCATAACTCATCGTCGGGTCCCTCCCAGCATTTTTTGTTGCTCTTCAACCAAACGTTCAAAGAAGAACGTCAGTCCACCGCTTGGTTCATGTTGCTGCTTCCATGCATCAACCGTTTCGGCCAACTGCGAAAACGCCTTTGCTGACCAACTGTCCGGATAGGCTTCAACGACCGCGCGCTGCTCTTGCACGGCCTTCTTGAGATACCCATCGGATGGAATCGTGCCGGCATGCACCAGCACGACGTCCAGGAACCGATCAGTGACGCGCAAGAGCTTTTCAAAAAGCGCTCGCCCGTCGACACGACTTCTGGACATATTCGATAGCACGTGAAAACGATTGATTCCGTAATCGCGGCTGAACACTTTCATAAGCGCGTACGCATCTGTGATCGATGCGGGCTCATCACAAACAACAACTAACGCATGCTGCGCCGCTTGTGCGAATCGAGCGACGTTTTCTGCAAGACCTGCTGCCGTGTCAATAATGAGCACATCGGGTTGACGCTCTAGTTGACTGAAGGCGGTAATTATTGCTGCCTGCGATGCTTGCGGCAGATCGGCCATCGTGCGATCACCAGAGGACGCCGGTACGATACGAATGCCTGCAGGGCCATCAACGACAGTGTCCTCGAGCGTCGCTTCGCCCTTGACCAGATTGGCAAGATTGCTGCTGGGTTGTAGGCCGAGCAGCACGTCGACGTTAGCGAGACTCAAATCCGCATCCATTAACATCACGTCACGACCGCGCTGCGCCAGTGACACTGACAAGTTAGTGGATACGTTTGTCTTGCCAACGCCACCTTTGCCGCTGGTCACTGCAATCACTTTTGTGGGTTTCGCTGAGACGGCGCTGCGTAGCTGTTGTGCTTGCGTAGAGTTAACCATTGACAACCTCCCGGAGCCCGAAGCTCTCGGCCATGTGTTGTTCTTCGGGTTTGAAGCGAGACTCATGCGCATACTCAAGCGCGCGGTTTACCAGCCACAGGCGCTTTGATGCGGCAATGTGCAGATCATCGGGGACATGCTGTCCGTCACAGACAAACGCAAGTGGCAGCTCGTGCCGAATCAGGGCCGATAGCGGCGCACCAAGACGGCTTGCTTCATCAATCTTTGTCAACACACAGGCGCTGACCGGTACTTGTTGGTAGCACCGGATAATTTCGTCGGCGAGGTGCGCATCGACCGTTGCTGACATCGCAAGGTAGAGCGCCACAGGCTTACGCTGATTGGCAAGACCATCAAGCATTTCCGCAAGTCGCGCATCGCGCTGACTTACCCCGGCCGTATCGATGAGAATCAAACGATAGTGGTCAAGCTGTGGCAGCAATGCGCGAAGCGCAATGTGATCTCGCGCCTCATAGACCGCTGCGTTGATGATCCGTCCGAACTGGCGCAATTGTTCGCGCGCACCAATTCGATAGTTGTCCATTGATATCAGCGCAATGTCACGACTGCCGTACTGCAACGCAAACTGTGTGGCTAGCTTTGCGATCGTCGTTGTCTTGCCGACGCCAGTAGGGCCAACAACCGCAGCAATGCCGCCATCATTGAGTACATGATGTGTGGCGACAGGCAAGTGTTTCGCGATCGCAGCTACCGGCTCGCGCCACGGTTGGCGCGAACCATCCTGCGTTCCTGGTGACTCGCTGGCGAGACGCGAAGCCACGTCGTCGCAAATTCCCAACTGGGTGTAGTTGCGCAGGATTTGAGCACGCTCCGGATCGTCTGTCGTCAGACGTTGCCAGCGTGACTGCCCAACCTGGGATGCCAACAGTGATTTCACCTCCGCGAGCTGCTCATGCAATGCGCCAAGCTGTGGTGGCGTGTCGGTCAATTCAAATTCGGTAATGTGCGTGTCTTGGCTGCGACGCGTCGTAACCGTTTCCGGCGCATGCTCAGCCGTCGCAATCAATTGATGTAACTCGTGCTCTTTCGTCGTTGGTTCTGGCTGATCGGTGGTGACAGTTTTGTCGCTCTCATGATCAAGCGTATCGTCGATTCGCGGATCGACATCGGACTGCGCGGATGCTCTTCGCGCAGTATTGCGATGCAACGCCTGCTTGATCAACGCCTCGTCATAATCCAACGCCGCAATCACTTCAATGTAATCGCCGACACGACGGTTCGACAGGATCACCGCATCAGGGCCTTGCTCCGTTCGCACCGCCCTCAATGCTTCACGCATATTCGGCGCCAGAAACCGTTTCATTTTCATCGTTGCAGCTCCCTGCTACTTTCGGCGCGAGTTCCGTTCGCGCCGTTCAATCATTGTTGCCCGACTGTGGCAATCATTCGTATCTGTCTGTCATCCGGTATTTCGTTGTACGCCAGCACGTGCAGATTCCGAATACCCTTCACCATTCTCGCAAGCCACGGTCGAACCGTTGGACCAACCAGCAATACAGCAGACTCACCTGCTGCTTCCTGCGCCGTTGCTTTATCGGTCAGCGCCCGGTGGATTCGCTCCACGAGGCCCGGTTCGAGGCCGGCAACGGTGCCGTTCTGTGTAGAGTTATTCAAGATCTGTTCCAACTCGGGCTCCAACGTCAAAACCGGCACCTCTTCCGCGTTCCCACTGATCTGCTGGACGATGGAGCGACCCAGCACAACGCGTACCGCGGACGTCAAAGCGTCGGGATCTTGACTATTTGCCCCCTGATCAGCCAAAACTTCGGCGATTTTTCGGATATTTCTGACCGGAATGCGTTCGCGTAGCAGGTTCTGCAACACTCTCAGCACGCTCGCCATTGGTAATGTCTTCGGCGTCAACTCTTCAACCAGTTTGGGTGCAGTCTCGCCGAGGCGATCCAACATTTGTTGCAACTCTTCGTGACCGATGAGTTCATGCGCATGATCCTGCAACACCTGCGAAATATGCGTCGCGACGACGGTGCTTGGGTCCACAACCGTGTAACCCAGCATCTGCGCTTCCTCTTGCTGCGTGGTATCAATCCACACCGCAGGCAAACCGAACGCGGGATCTTTGGTTTTCAGACCATTGAGCTCGCCAAACACTTGCCCTGGGTTGATCGCCAGCTCCTTATCCGTTTCGATATCACCTTCGCCGAGCGGCACACCCATCAGGGAGACCCGATATTGCGACGGCTTGAGATCCAGGTTGTCGCGAATGTGCACGGGGGGTAGCAAGAAGCCCAGCGTGTCGGTCAGTTTGCGACGAACGCCTTTGATCCGATTAACCAATGGACCGCCACGTTGGCGGTCGACCAATGGAATCAAGCGATAACCCACTTCCAGGCCAATCGTGTCGAGTGGCGATACATCATCCCATGACAATTCTCGTGTCTGCGGCTCCGGTGCGGGCGCAGCTTCAAGCACCTCGGGCTCTGGTGGTGGTTTACGGGTCAACCTGAAACTGCCGTAACCAGACAACGCAGCTAACAGCAGAAACGCAAAGTTCGGCATACCGGGGATCAATCCTAACGTCACCATGACGCCGGAGGTCACGGCGAGCGTGCGGGGTTGATTGAATACCTGGCGCACGATTTGCGTACTCATGTCCTGCGCATCGGACACCCGAGTGACGATAACCGCGACTGCTGTAGAAAGCAGCAAAGAAGGAATCTGTGCAACGAGCCCATCACCGATCGTTAGCAACGTGTAGATTCGGCCTGCCTCCGAGAACGCAAGATCGTGCTCCATCGTGCCAATCGCCAGTCCGCCGATAACATTGATGAACAAGATCAAAATACTGGCGATGGCATCGCCACGAACAAACTTGCTGGCGCCATCCATAGCACCGTAGAAATCTGCCTCTCCGGCGACGTCTTTGCGTCGCTGCCGCGCGGTGTCCTGATCAATCAAACCGGCATTCAAATCCGCGTCGATCGCCATCTGCTTACCGGGCATTGCATCCAGCGTAAAACGCGCTGTTACTTCAGAAACGCGACCGGCACCTTTTGTGACTACCATGAAATTGATAATCACAAGAATACTGAACACCACGAGGCCAACGGCGAAGTTGCCACCCACAACGAAATCACCAAACGCCTGGATCACCTTTCCAGCCGCTGCACCACCGGCATGACCTTCCAGCAACACAACGCGCGTGGATGCAATGTTCAACGCAAGCCGCAGCAACGTTACGATCAATAGCACCGTTGGAAAAACACCAAACTCCAAAGGTCGCGAGACATAGACGGCCGTCAGCAAGATCGCCATCGAAATGGCAATGTTGAACGTGAACAGTGTATCCAGCGCGAACGGCGGCAGCGGCAGGATCATCATTCCCAGCACGGTCAACAGCAACACGGGCACACCTAAACCGCGGCCGATGCTTGCGATATTCAGTCCCTCGACACCTGCATTCATTCACTTGCTCCATTCGTTGAACGTCTCATCTGGCCGCGACGCGTGTAACGCTTCTCATCAACGTATGGGTCAGGACGAACGAGACTGCGCTTATCGATACGCGGATCGCGCAATTGAAAGATATAGGCGAGTACCTGAGCCACGGCGGTGTATAACCCGGCGGGAATCGCCTGACCCACTTTCGTGCTGTGGTAGAGAGAACGCGCCAGTGGCGGTGCCGAGAACATCGTCACCTTGTGTTCGGTCGCGATCTCGCGGATCTTCGCCGCGATATTGTCCTGACCTTTGGCAACAACTTCTGGCGCAGCCATCCGCTCATTGTCGTAACGAAGCGCAACGGCAAAGTGCGTGGGGTTGGTGATGATGACATCGGCATAAGGCACGGCATCCATCATGCGGCGGTTCGCCGCCTCTTGTTGCGCCTGACGAATGCGCTGACGCACTTCTGGTCGACCATCGGTTTCCTTCGACTCGTCACGCACTTCCTGTTTGGTCATCTTCATTTTCTTGCTGTACTCATACAGCTGCCATGGCACATCGATGACCGCCCCGACGATTAACGCCGAAGACACAACCAGTAAGCTCAGACCCGCAAGCCAACAAGCTTTTACCACTGCCACGTCCATCGGCATGTCTTTGAGTCGCATGACTTCGGGAGCCAACGAGCGCAGCCAAAGAACAGCAATTGTCACAATCAGCGCCACTTTCGCTACAGACTTTGACAGCTCGATCAGCGCTTTCAGACCGAACATTCGCTTGAGGCCTTTGGCAGGATTAATCTTTTCGAACTTGGGCTTAATCACCGAAAAGCTGAAGGAGGCACCACCCAGCATTACTGAGAATCCGATCGCAGCAATGACACTGATTGCCAAGAGCGGTGTCAGCAACACAATCGCACTGATCGTCTGTTCTGCGAGCGATACGGCAAGAAAATCAGCATCGAAAATGTTTGTGCGCTCTATATGAAATCCACTGGAAAACCCCGCTGCCAGACGACTTCCCAGTGACTCGCTGAATGCCAGCAATGAACCTGCACCGCACAACATCACGCCACTAGTGACGAGTTCTCTCGATCGCGGAACGTCGCCTTTCTTGCGGGCATCCATCAACCGTTTAGGCGTTGCCTGTTCGGTTTTCTCCTGAGCGCTGCTGTTACCCTCTGCCATCAGGGCACCGGCGCTGTTAGGCCTGACAGCGTCTCAAGCGCTGCAGGAAACATGATGTTGTACGACACCAGCAGGCCATCCACCCCGAGGTACAGGACAATGAATCCGAGTAACATCGAGATCGGAAAACCCACGGCGAACAAGTTCATCGAAGGCGCTGCGCGACTCATCACGCCGAACGACAAATTCACGATTAGCAGCGTTGTGACAGCCGGTAACGCAATGCGTAACGCGCCGACGAATAATTGACTGCTAAAAACGAGCACGGCATTAGCGTCAGCAGCACTCAAATCAACGCGCCCGACGGGAGCGCTGTAAAAACTGTCTGCCAGCAATTGAACCAGTTGTAGATGCCCGTCAACTGATAGAAAAATGAGTAGCGATAGCATCAGATAGAACTGACCAATCACGGGGATGTTGACACCGCTGACGCGATCAAGGAACACGGCAAAGCCAAGCCCCATACTCATCGATACCGTCTGTGCTCCGAGTGACACGGCATCGAAAACAAGTTGGGTAACGAACCCCATGATGAGACCTTGAGCG
>JBCBZK010000053.1:0-21593 GCA_039815365.1 Pseudomonadota bacterium
GTCTGGATGTGATTGCCGCCGATACGGCCGGACCGGGCTTACTTGCCTATCGTCGTGAGTATGCCGGTGAGGTTGTCTTCGTTGTGATGAACACGGCGAACCACAGCATTTTGGTGAATCAACTGAAGGTCGATGCAGAGCCGGGGCGTGTTCTTGAGCCGGTGTTCGCTGAAGGTTTTGATGCGCGTGTAACGACGGATGCGGCAGGCCATCTGAATATGCAGTTACCGCCGCGCGCCATTGTGATACTGCGTCTATTAGACGAGGTGGTTGCGGTCGACGATGCGCAGGCGCCCCCTGTGATGATCGATCCGATGGAGACGGGCATCATGCATGCCAAAGATTTCGAAATTTCTGGCAAGGCTGGCGCGGCAGCGAGGCAGCTGCAGTTACTCATCAATGGAAATCTCGACGAGCCGATCGATGTGGTTGCTGATGCGAAAGGTGCATGGCGAGCGATCGTGCCCGTTCGTAATCTTGGTGCGAGCACAAACTATGCCCAGATTTACGCGCCGCGCACAGGCACGTTGTCTGATCGCGTCAGTTACCAGACCCATGTTCAAGAGGCTGAACTGACGCTGACCGTTGACGATCCAGCGGACGATGGTCGTGGTCCTCGCGGCGACTACATTGGTCCGCAGCATTCAGAGAGTGGTTCGCAACGCGAGATCGAATCCGCACATGTTCGTATCGCCGGTCACAATCTGGAATTGACGCTGACGATGGCTGAGGTAACCGATGTTTGGGTGCCGCCGAACGGTTTCGACAACGTCACGATTACAACATTTGTCGATTTGCCTGACGTAGACGGCGAGCGTCGGCTGCCGCTGCTGTACGCGCGTATGCCTGCTGATCTTGATTGGGATCTTGGGCACTTCGCATCGGGTTGGAGTAGCTACACCTTCACGACTGCCGGTGCGACGACGCAGCAAGAGGGCGAGAAGCTTGGTGTGTCACCCAAGGTCAGCGCCGACAAGGCGAACCGCACGATTCGATTCCTTTACGAAGGTAGCAAGCTCGGCGTTGCCGACTGGTCGAACGCAAGCATCTATGTCACGACTTGGGATGCCGCGGGAGAAGGTGGTTATCGCGACATCACGCCAGAACCAGGCAAGTGGTATTTCAGTGGTGGCAACGCGGATGACCCTCGGGTCATGGACGACATCATGATACGTATTGGCGATAGTGAGTAAGGATATGATGACAATCGTTCAGGCTAACGGAATGCACTGCGTGCGTCGGGTGCTCGCAGCTGTGATGCTATTGTGCTTTGCGGGCTGCAGCACAATGGATACCGCACCACGCGCATCAAATATAAGCGAGAACCAACCCTATAAACTGTACTACCTTGGTGGCCAATCCAACATGGATGGGTTCGGCTATAACAGTGAGTTGCCGGACGTGTACCAGGGTGAGCTGGATCGCGTTGTGATCTACCGTGGGCAATCCGAGCCGGATCAAAGCGCACTCGGCGGTGCAGGTCATTGGCAGGTGTTACAACCCGGATTCGGTTTTGAGTTTGCGACCGACGGTGTCGCGAGTTCATTGTCGAATCGCTTTGGTCCTGAGGTCACGTTTGGTCACCGAATTGCCGCACTGAACCCGCAATCGAAGATCGCAATCGTCAAGTACTCGCGCGGTGGTACGCCGCTCTATGTGCATGGGTCTGGTTATGGCACCTGGAGTCCCGAAGTGCCGGGAAACAATCAATACGATTTCGCGCTGCGCGCGTTGCATGAGTCGACGACGTTGTCCGATATCGACGGCGACGGTATCGACGATATATTGATCCCGTCCGGAATTATCTGGATGCAGGGTGAAGCCGATGCATTCGATAGCGTTGATGCGGCGCAGGCGTATGAAGCGAACCTGTCACGCATGATGGATTTGTTTCGCGCCGCGCTTGGTGTTGATGACCTGCCCGTCGTCATCGGCCAGATCACCGATTCAGGAAGAGCCGACGACGGTAAGGTGATGGACTGGAGCGATGACGTTCGTGCAGCACAACAACGCTACACCAGCAACGATAGCTGCGCCGCGCTCGTCACGGTTACCAACGAGTTTGAGTATCCCGACAGTGATGATTGGCACTATTCGAGTGATGGCTACATCCGCCTGGGCACCGCTTTTGCGGATGCCGTTGCGGCGCTTGAGGCGAGCTGTCAAGAGTAACGTGCAAAACGCGAGCTCTTGAGTCACGATACGTATTGGGTTTGCAGCAGAACCTTCATGCCGAAAAGACACCTCACAAATCGAATAGCACCCTTCCGGTTCGATTGAGCACCTAGTTGATGCCATCGTCAGGGTTTGGCAATTTGCGTCACGGAGTTTGCCAGCGCTTGCTCAATGAGTGGCTGCAATTGGGTGCCGAGACTAACGGAGACTTCGGTTGGTGACGACAACAACGTGAGCGGCTCCTCCATGGCGAGCACAGCGTAATAGCCGTTGTCGAGATCAATCCAGGGGTACCATCCGAATGCACCGGGACTCGACACAACCATTCTGGTGTCGCATTGCGCATCCCAAACCGGTTGGTTGCACTCCCGCCAGGCGCCCAAACCGTAGTGCCAGTCCGCATTGCTCTGTGTCAACGACGCCGGCTTCGAGCTGATCATCAGCGCTGTCGTTCTCTCCATCGCAAGCGTATCCAGCGTCAGCGGAATCAGATTACCCGACAACTGTACTTGCAGGAATTTTGCATACGCTTCAGCGCTACTCGTAGCACCGCCCGATGCGCGCGGATTATTGCCGGCAAATCCAATTGACCCTAACTGGTAGGGTATTGCCAACGTCAATTCGACGACTTCCTGCCACCGCTGCCCACTGGCAACTTCCGCCATGGCGGCAGCAACCTGCATGTGTACCGGGCCGTAGTGGAATGTCGTGCCAGGTGCGGCGTCCACGCCAATGGCATACCACTCGGCGACGCAATCCTGCAGCGCGACGGCTTCGTTGCCGATGCAACCAGGCTGGCTTGGTGAGCGATGAAATCCCGCGGTAAAACTCAATAGCTGCTCAAGCGTGATGGCACTGCGCCAGTCGGCTGGATCGCGGCTCCAGTAGTCCAGGTAATCCTGCGGGCGATCATCGAGTTGCATCACGCCTTGTTCGACCAAGGCCAGCAGTGTCGCGCTGGTTAACCACTTCGAGGCGGAAGCAATCTGATACACAGCCTCGGCCTCGAACGAACCTTTCTCGTGGCGGAATAGTTCGCCGGACGAATTTCCGACGAGGAGGGCGAGCTCGTCAATCTCGCTGGCAGCGAGCACACTGTCGACGTCCGCCCAGGGGTTCTCTGCAACCGGTGGGATGGGCACCGAGTCCAGATTGCTGGATCCACCACCGGAGCCGCCGCATCCGCTCACCAGGAACACGACCAAAAATAGCTGCCATTTACTGCTCATACACCCTTTAACGTCTGCGCTCGCAAATGGTTGACGTGAAAATGGGGAATTCAACGATAAAGGCTCTGGAAAACGGGTCGAGTGTCGCCGCCATAGGAAACCCAGCGCTTGCTTGCAGCCAACAACTACTTTGATTGACGCCGTTGCGACGTTTGAGGCGAGCTGCCAAGAGTAACGTGCAAAACGCGAGCTCTTGCGTCACGATACGCATTGGAGCCGCAGCAGAACGATCATGCCGAAAAAACACCTCTTAGTCGTCGCCGCGACGCTCGTGTGCAACGCCTGCATCAGTACATCATCTAATGAGCAGCAGCATTCGAAGTGGCAGCTCATCGATAATTTTGAATCGGGGCTTGAGCGTTGGACGCACATTGATGTCGACAACAACACCGATCCGTTTGTTGCGGATCCACAGGTTGCCGAGATTCGGATCGACCGTCAGACTGGTGATCGATTCCTGCTAAGAAAGCCGGCCGTTGACGGCGTCGTTGGCAATCGCAAGGCGATCGGTTTCGCACCGTTGCCAGTGGCAGTCGATGTTGGCGAGACGTACACGTTCTATACGCGTTTCAATGTCGAGTACTTTCCAAACAATCATTCTTTCGGCCTAGCCAATGTTCCGGCAGGGCAGATCGGGGCGCAAAGCTATGACGCTTTCGAGTTGATGATTCGTGTCACCGACAAGTTCGAAGGAAACGGTTTTAAGAACGACGGTGCCCTTCAAGTCTTGGGCGACGGCGCAATGCGTTACAGCAATATCGTGAATCCCGCTACCGGTCGATCAGCGCAACCGCTGCAGAGCGACGAATGGTATGAGGTGTGGTATGTCGTGAACAATGCATCGCGTGATGAGGGTGGCCAACGCTACGACCTCTACGTGCGCGGCGGCGAGTTCGCGCAGCAGGCGCTGGTTTTTGAAAACGCTGTTTTCAGGATGGGGCGCACGTTGCCACTCACATTCTTTATGACGATCTGTAACACCGGATCACAGAAAAAGCCTTACGGGAATGGTGGCGTGCGCTATGACGACATCTACATGACCGCCGGGCGCGAACTTACGTCTCCGGTTGAGTGACAGTCGCTGCTAGTCACTCACTAGCCGCGTCGACCGTCTTGCGAAAATCCCATTCCATCTCTGCGGCCAGATAGGCGAAGACCGCGTAGGTTGCCACGTTCTGGTTGAATTTGGCGTGATCAATTTTGTCGAACGTATCATCCGGCGTGTGGTGCAAGTCAAAGTAGTCCCAACCGTTCTGCCGCGGCGTTACAACAGGCACACCGAGCTGCGGTAGCATCGACACGTCCGGCCCGCCGCGTGCTTGGTTGTTGCCAGGCGCAATGCCCAGTGGTTCCAGCACCTGCTGGATTGCTCGCGCATAAGGCAACGCGCCTTCGCCGAAGCGCGTTTCAAAACGCCAAATCTTATCCGCGCCAAAATCGCTTTCTGCCGCGAGAATGTGTTGATCCATCTCGTCGGCGTGGCTGCTTGCGTAGGCACGACCGCCCAGTAGTCCGACTTCTTCTGAACCATAGAGTACAACACGGACCGTGCGTCTTGGCGCGACATCGAGTGTGTTAATCAGATGCGCTGCGCCTACTACGATGCCGCAACCCGCGCCGTCATCAACCGCGCCGGTGCCAAGATCCCAGCTATCCAGGTGGCAGCCGATGAGTACGATCTCGTTTGGTTTTTCCCGACCGGTCACCTCGGCGATAACGTTGCCTGAGGGTGCCTTGATCTTTGTTTCGACCTGAATGTTCACATGCAGGCGCACCGGGCCATTCGCAAGCAATCGTGTGAGCTGATCGGCATCGGGCGGCGAGAGCGCTGCAGCTGGACCGTCGCCGACTGCTGCGCCACGCGCCATCATGCCGGTGTGTGCGAAGCGTCGCGCTTGTGTTCCGACAGAGCGAATCAGACAGGCGACGCCGCCTATAGCGCTCGTTTCTTTGGCGCAGTTCCGACGCTTGCGCACCGCCATACCGTAGCCCGAGCCGTCCTGTGTTCGCGTCATTTTTTCATCAACGAACACAATCTTGCCAGCGATTGCCTCAGCATCGGCAGCGCTAAGCGCTTGCATGTTCTCGAATCGAATCACCTCGGCCTCGACGCCGCCTTTGGGCGTCGACGTCGAGCCACCCAGTGCCGTCACGACCAGTGCTTGTGGCGCCGGAGAGACAATACGTGCGCGGTCAACTTGGCGTGACCAGAATGGGATTTCAAACGACTCGGTGCGAACGTCGGAAAATCCAAGCTCGTTCAGCTCCGCGGTTGCCCAGCGCCGCGCTCGTGCTTCTGCTTCCGACCCGGCCAGACGCTGACCGACCTCGGTTGTCAGGTCTCGAACAAAGCCGTAGCCAACATCATCGTTCAGTCCTTGGGTGATCAATGCATTGACCGTCGAGCGCACAGGCGCTGGAATCTCGGCAACCTCTTGCGCCCAAACGGAAGGGGTCAGCAACAAAAGGGCGGTAGTCAGGATACGACGCATTGATTCATTCCTTGGTGCGCAGTCTGGGCGCGCTGTCTCAGTAGAACAGCTGAGAAGCATACAGTTACGCGCAATCGCCTGCCAGCAGTGGCAGTCATCGGCCAATTTCGTCAGTCGAGATATCCGCCACAACGCGCTCACTGATATTGCCGCTGGAACGGTAATCTTAATGTTTGATCACGACCTTGGGAATCCGACGATGAGTATCGAGCAGTATGCGGGACAAGCGACCGAGTTCGATGTCGACGTCGCGATCGTCGGCGCGGGCGGTTGTGGACTCACAGCAGCGCTGGCTGCGCATCAAGGCGGTGCATCGGTTCTTGTGCTCGAGCGCGATCCAACGCCAATGGGTTCTACAGGGATGTCGACCGGGTTAATCCCTGCCGCTGGCACGCGTTTTCAAACAGAGCACAACATCGCGGACGACGCGCAGACGTTTGCCAACGATATTGTTGCCAAGACGCATGGCGAAACCGACCCGGCTATCGCACTTGCGTTAGCGGGCGCATCCGCGCGCACGATTGAATGGCTTGTTGATGACTGCGCTGTGCCGCTCACGTTAGTCACCAGTTTTCAGTATCCCGGTCACAGCGCAATGCGGATGCACGGTACGCCTAACAGAACGGGCAAGGAACTGATGGGTGCCTTATGCAGCGCCGTGGAGCGTGCAGAAATTCCGGTGCTGTGCGATGCGACGGTCTCGACACTGTTGGTGGATAGCGAACAGCGTGTTCGCGCACTTCGATGTACGCGCCCGGATGGCCAGCAAGAGACGGTTGGTGTTGGTGCGCTGATTTTGGCGTGCTGTGGATTCGGTGCGAACGATTCTATGGTGCGTGAGTTTATGCCGGAGATCGCCAATGGGGTGTACTACGGTCATCCGGGTAACCTCGGTGATGCCGTTCGCTGGGGTCGCGAGCTTGGTGCTGCGCTTGGCGATATGACTGCGTATCAAGGTCATGGGGGATTGGCGAAGGATCGTGGCGTACCAATTTTATGGCCGGTCGTTATGCAAGGCGGTGTGCAGGTGAACGCCGAAGGTCATCGCTTTTCGAACGAGGCACGCGGCTACTCGGAGCAAGCGGTTGATGTGTTGCGCCAACCGGGCGGTTGGGTATGGATGATTTACGATCAGCAACGGCATGACCTGATGCTCGAATTTGAGGACTACCATGATGCGATGGACGCAGGTGCTATTCGTCATGCTGTCAGTTGGGAGGCGTTGGCAGCCGATCTGGCGCTTCCGCTGAATGAGTTGTCGAAAACGATTGCTGACGTTGAGCGGTGCCGCGTCGATGGCAGTGTCGATGATTTCGGTCGTGCGTTTAGCGGTACTGAGCCGTTCCGTGCGCCCTTTTTTGCAGCGAAAGTCACTGGCGCGTTGTTTCATACGCAAGGTGGTCTTTGTGTCGACGCCGACGCGCGCGTGCTCGATGAAGCCGGTCGTCCGCTACCGAACCTTTATGCCGGTGGGGGCGCCGCACGAGGTATCTCTGGCTCAGGTGCCTCCGGCTATATGGCCGGCAACGGTTTGTTGACCGCGACGACAATGGGCCGACTCGCCGGCACGCATGCGGCAAAGACAGCGTCAGACTAATGTCACCCGAACACGCGCGCCGCGCGCTCGTCACCGGCGATCGCTTGTCCGATCGATGTTGCACATTGGCGCATCGCAGGCAGAAAATCCTTGACGACGGTTTCTTGCGCTACGCCCGTCGCGGAGAACCGAATCGCAAGCGCAGCGACGGCTATCTCATGTACGTTCACAGGTACGGCGAGCGTCGTGAGATCGGAGATACGGCGCGGCACAGTCACGGTGGCATAACCTAACTTGCGTGCTTCACTGACCATCGCTTCGGTGCGTTGCGTATCGCGTGCAACGAGGTCGCAGTTCTCCTTCGATTGGCGTAGCCGTTCCAGGATTTTCTCGCGTGTGTCTGTGCTCGAGAATGCGAGAAGCACGCGCCCTGATGCGCTTTCCAAAATAGGCAGTGTCATTCCCGGCGCTAAACGTCTAACGGCGAGCGCGCTTTTCGAATCGGTGTTGCCGCGCACAAGGATACGCGTGCCGGCGAGCGTAGAAATCGAGAGCGGCCAGACAAGTTGATCCGACAGTTTCTCCAAAAAACCTTCGGTGTGCTCAACAAACCAGGCGTTCTCTTCGAATCCGCTGCTCAGGCTTGCTACTCGGGCGGCAGGACGATACGAGTCGGTGTCTTCATCCTTGTAGACGAACTCTTCTTCTTCAAGCGTCTTTAAAATCCGGAATGTGGTTGGCTTTGCGATGCCGGTATCGGTCGTGAGTTGCGCCAGTGTTGCGCTACCTCGTGCGTTTAACGCAGAAAGCACTCGCAGACCTCGTGACAGCGAACGAACGCGGTACGGAGAGTGCGCGGACATAGGCTGTACTCAACTCAAATGTGACGCTTTGAGCTTAGCGACTCGCCTCGCGCATTGCTACCAATTCAGATGCACCGAGACGATAGCGCCACAGCACCGGGATAGCGGCGAAACATAAAATGGCGGGGACGAGCGCGAAGCTTAGGTGTACGGCGTTAACTGCCGAGTCGGGTTGCGCTTCGGGCGCCGCGCCGGGGATAAGGCCGCTCGCCTGCAGTGCGATACCAACAATGAACGGCCCAACAGCACCGGCGAGTTTCTCGACCGTCGTGAATACACCACTCATGACACCACCGCGATTTTCGCCCGATGCCAGTTGATCGTACTCCATCGTGTCAGGTAGTAGCGAGAGTGCGCACAATAAGGTGCCGTTGGAGAGGCAACCGATGATCGCAGCGCGCAGATAAAAGAAGACCTCGGCTTCGCCGGGCTGCCATAACAACCAGCTCAGCATGCCCACCCCATAGCCCGCGATCGAAAAAATGTAAATGTTGCGTTTGCCGAACCGGGCAATGGCGAACCGCCAAAAAATGAGCGACACCAACCCTGTCAGACTGAAGACCGAGAGGTACTTTCCGATGTCGCCTGTCGATCGCTCCAATACCAAACTGAAAAAGTAAGGGGTACACGCCAACGCAACAGCGAGTACCGCGAGCTGCAAAAGTTTGACGATCGTTAGTAGACGAAACGGTGCATTGGCAAAAACGGCAACGACGTTACCCATGGCTGCGTGTGCGCCGCGCAGCAGACCACCGCTCGGCCCCTCTTGTGTTTCGATGGTTTCAGTGACGTTCGTCGTTCCGAAAAACGCGACGAGACCCGCAACTGTCGCTAATGCGCCAATGCAAATACCCAGCAACGCAAACCCGTCGGCACCGTCACCGCCGAACTCGACAATTTTCGGCCCACCTACCGAGCCGATCAATACGCCAACAATCAGAAAAGCGACACGGAAAGACATGAGTTGCGCGCGCGCATCATACGTTGGCGCCACGCTCGGCGGCATCGCAAGATACGGCACAGCAAACACGGTGTAGCAGGTCGAATACAGCAGCAATGCAACGACGGTTGCGATCAAAAGCATGGCGCCGTCGAGTGATGGAAGATTGAAGAACAGCGCAAAGCTGAGACCCATCGCAATAGCGCCATAGAGTACGTACGGGCGTCGAGGTCCCCAGCGATGGATTGTGCGGTCACTGATTGATCCCATGATCGGGTCAGTCACAGCATCATAGAGTTTTGTCACCAGCAACAGTGTGCCTGCTAGGCCGGCCGAAATGCCGAGCACACTGGTCATGAAATACAGTGCGAACAAAGCCATTGCGTTGAAGATCGCGCCGCTGGCGATAGAGCCGCTCGACCAAAGCAGTTGCGTTGAGAGCGGTGTTTTGGCGGTCGTGTCGTTCATCATGCGTCAGCTTTGACAGATTGAAAGGGTTGCTTCAGTCGCTTCATGACATAGATGCCGCTCATGCTGCCGTAGTTGATTCGCAATAAGTCGTCACAGTACACGACATCGGAGTAGAGCTTTGGCGGTGATAGTGTTTGCACCAACGCGCTGTCGGTATCGAGTTGGAACGCGGATCGTATAGCAGCAGCGTCAAGCGCATCCGAGGTGAGCTGCGCTGCGTAGAAGTCCACCTGATAGCGCTGTCGATTGTCGTCATCGTCGCGATAGCGACCATGCACGATAAGCGTCGCCTGCACTCGCGCATCAATCGTCTCGATTTGGGTCACGTTTGAGTACGTCTTTGTTCGGTGTTCGATCTCTTGCACGATATCGAGCACGCGTATCGGCGTCTTCGGAAAGCGCGCAAAACTCTGCAATGACAGGTTAGTTTCGTGAACGACCGGTTTGCCTGCGGTGTGTTTCGGACCGAAGCTTGCGAACAAAGTGGCCCATGGCGCGGTCACGAATGATTGATGATCCAGAGGTGCGTCGACCGGTGCCTCGCCGACCAAGTCCTCAATCGCTGCGATCACGGTGTCGTAGTCTTGATCGGAATAACGCCCGTCATCACTCGCTAGATCGATCGCGGCAAGCAACGCGTTCCGTTTGCGCGAACGCGGTGCTTGCGATGGGTCGTTATGGGATGTTGTCTCGATGAGTGGCTCTAGCGCTAGAAACGGTAACCCGCCGTGATGCCGAATGTGCGTCGCTCGGCGAGAATGCTCTTGTAGCTGAACACCGGGAATGCGTCCGGTACGTTAAAGAACAACGCAGCTCGTGCATAGCTCTCATCGGTCAGGTTCTTCGCCCAGAGGCTCACTGAGTAGCGTTCGTTCTCCAAGCCGAGGCGCACGTTCACCAGCGTGCGGTCCGGCACTGAGTTCTGGTTAATCGCGTTTGGTTGCTCTGATTGATACGTTGCGTCCAAGCGCGCAAAGCTACCCCAACCATTGTCAAAGTCTTTAGTGAATTCGGCGGTCATGTTGAACTGGTTCTGCGATGTACGCTCCAGCTGGTTACCGCCAATGATCGCAGCGCCTGCATCGTCACGCTGACAAATCACCGCCGGGATCCCACATTCACGTCGGGAACCGGATACCGCTGCATCGTCGTCATACGTTGGATCGGTGTACGCATAGCCGGCAGACAACGTGAAGTTGTCTGTGAGCGCGGCCACAACTGAGGTTTCGAAGCCAGTCACTGACGCGCCGCTGACGTTTTGGATCAACGCAAGATTCGCAGCACCGAATGAGCGGATCTGCAGATCTTCCCAATCGATGAAATAGGCGGCTGCGTTGAATTGATAACGGCCGTCACCGAAGGTGTTCTTGTATCCCACCTCGAACGTCCAGTTAGATTCCTCATCATAGGTGGCGTCCTCGATGATGCTCGAACTGGTGTTATTAAATCCGCCAGCTTTCACACCGCGTGCAAAGCTGCTGTAGAGCAACGTATCACTGCCGTCTGGCGCATAGTTAACGATCAGGCGGGGCGTCACGTATGAGAAGTCCTCACTGACTTGGCCCGGTCCTGGCGCGCCGACACTCAACGGAAGATTCGCATCTCGTGTCTCGTTCGAATAGCGCAGCTCAAGGGTGGCATTCCATTCGTTGGTGAAATCGTAACCGAGTTCGGCGAATATCGCGGCTGACTCCAAATCAAAGTCGCTCACGGTTAACACAGTTGAGTTGTTCGGATCATTCTGAATCGGTACGCCGCCCGCGAGGAATGGTCCGGTCACGGGGGCCAGGCCACTCGGGTCGCCAACGATGGACTGGAACAATGATTCGGTCAGATTCGTTTTCGAGTAGAACGCGCCGACCATCCAGCGCAATGCATTGTCCTGATTGCTGCGGAAGCGCAGTTCCAGTGACGTGTCTTCGGTTTCGAACTCGTTACCCGTAAATGTCGCCAGGTTGATCGTATCGACGATCTGGAATGTGATAAAGCTGAAGACGCGGTAGTCGGTGCCCGATGCCGTGAAATCATTATCGCCGTTGTCGCGACTTTCAGAGTCGGAGTAACTGGCAAGCGCGCTAAGCGTTCCCGCGTCTGTCTCATAGTTGACGCTGACACCAGCAAGGATCGATTTCTTGTCGCCGCCCGTCGCGCGAGGGTCGATATCCACCTCGTCGGCTGCCGGGAGCTCGCCGCAAAAAGACGCGTTCAACGGGAGCGTGAACCCAAATGAGTCGATGCCAGGTGCACAGTTGTTATCCACCTGCAGGATCGGTGAGTGATCGTTTTCTTCGTCTGTCGTAAACAGGAACGCATCAATCGTCAGGGCGTCAATCGGATTGGCGGTGACGGTTGCGGCGAACGAGAGTTTGTCGTATCCACCGAGATTTTCGTCGTCAGAAATGTTGCCGATGGTGCCATCGAAACTGTCGTAACCTACCGCGATTCTACCTGCAGCGCGCTCGCCCAGAGGAAAGTTAAGCGCACCGGTCAGTCCCTGACGCTCATCGCTACCGAGCGTTGCATTGATGCTGCCGCCGAGCGTTTCGTCCGGCGCATTCATGACGTAGTTGATCGATCCTGCGAACGAGTTGCGTCCGTACAGCGCTGATTGCGGTCCTTTGACGACCTCGATGCGTTCCAGGTCGAGCAGGGAAATGTCCAGACCTGACTTGTTGGACAGGTAGATACCGTTCAAAAAGGTTGAGACGTTGTTCTCAATGTTTGTGATATCCGTTTGGGCGACGCCGCGAATCGTTGGAATCGCATAGTTGCCGGCCGAAAACGAATTGAACGTCAGACCTGGCGTGTAAGCGGCGATGTCTTCCATCGATTGCATTGTGCTGCGCTCAATGTCTTTTGCGGAGAATGCCGTGATGGCAACCGGGATGTCTTGCAGCGACTCCTCGCGTTTGCGCGCAGTGACAACGATTTCATCCAGTCGTGAGGCGCCACTATCCTGTGCGTTTGCTTGTGTCGGGAGCATCATGCTGCAGGCGACCATTGCGCTTGAACTTATCAGTAGTGAGGATGGTTTGGTGATCATGCGATACGCTCCAGTGGGTCGACGTTACGACAATTTTTTTTCTAATGACAAGGCGGCGCACGTCGCGTCGGCTTGCTGTGCGATCGGTTTGCTGATCGCATCGATCAATGTCTAGTGGTTCAATGGGACAGAGAAACCCGGGGTTTTTAAGCGCTCTAACACATAGAAGCCGCTCAAACTGCCGTAGTTGATTCTTAGGTCTTCATCGACGTATACGATGTCTGAATGAAGTTTGGGTGGCCGAAACTCTTTGCTCAAAGGCGTTTCAGGGTCGATGCCGAATGCCGCTCTTAGTGCGTCGTCGGTTTGCCCGCCGAGGGCTTTCAGGCTTACCTGCTCAAACGCAACGTAATATCGCTGTGGATGTTCGTCATCGCCGGAGTATTTGCCTTCCATGACGATGACAGCATCGCAGTCTCCCTTAGGGTTGGTGACGAACACGACATTATTGTATGCCTTGCTGGCTACTTCTATTTCCTGATGCAACTTGGTGACACGCGCCGGCACATTCGGAAGATTGCCAAAGCTCTGCAGCATCAAATTCGTGTCATGCTGCAAGGGCTTGTTATCGGAGTGCTTTGCGCCGAAGCTTGCGAATCTCGTTAGCCAGACGCCTTCGGAAGCACCCTGGCTATCAATGGGTCGCGGTGTCGGTGTGAGTGGGCAAATGGCATCACACAGCGCGCGTAATTCATCTTTTCGTGTTTCGCTAACGAGAGTCGTCTCGACCATGTCATCGACGAACGCCATAATGCGTTGTTTGATGTGATCGATGGACGACATAGCGTTTCTCAACAGGTAAAGCGAGCGAACAACATAACAACGCCGATGCGTTTACTTCGCTATCGCATGACAATCGTTTCATTTAGTGAAACATTTCTTTGTGGTTGGCAATGCATGGCACAGTTGTGACAGACAATCGCACTTCATTAGCGGCAACATGGAGCAGTTAAGTGACGAATAAACTCTTTTTCTCGTTGGCACTGGTCGTCTGGTGCTTTGTTGCTAGCGGTTGCATGAGCGCTAACGAGTGCAACGCACTCAGCGTTGAGAAAACAAACGTGCCGCTGATCCACAGTGACCAAAGATCAACAGAATTCACCATTTTTTCACCGGAAAAGCAGGGTGTGTATCCGTTGATTGTGTTTTCGCATGGCGCTTATTCCGCGCCAGAACGCTACGATGCATTGTTGCGCGGATTAGCGGCAACCGGCTTTGTTGTGGTCGCGCCACTACATATTGATTCTGAGCTACTGACCGCCGGAACCGCGCCACCACCGCATAGTGAGACTTGGTCAACCCGAAAAGAAGACATCGCACTACCGTTATCCAGAGTTGCATCTTTGCAGGCAGCGCTCACGAGTGCGCAGCTTGCCGATCCTGCAGACGGCTATTTGGCGGCGGGTCATTCGTACGGTGCATTCGTCGCGCAAACATTAGGCGGCGCCAGAGCTATCGGCGAGCAACCTGAGACAGACTCGCGCCTTGTCGGCATGATTGCGTTCTCGCCGCCTGGGCCGATTCAGGGATTCATCGGTGACGACGCGTGGCAGAGCATTGCAACGCCACAGCTGGTGTTGACGGGCACTGCCGATGTTTTGCCAGGGTTTATCGATGATTGGCGCGCACATGCAATCGCACACCAACAGCCAAGCGCCGGTGATCAATGGCTTTGGGTCGGGCGCGATGTAGACCACTACTTCGGTCGTGTCATCGGTCGCCTGACCCGTGACACACCGCCCCAGAGCGTGGCATTTACGAACGCACTAGCGGTATCAGCATCGTTCGCAGCGGCAGCCGCAAACACACAACGTCGCGGCTGTTTGTCGCCGCTGAAGGTGCATGAAGACGATGTTGCCTCGCTAACTCGCCGGTAAATGGCCCGCATTGTTATCAAGATACCACTCGGCAAGCTCCTGCCGTGTCGGCCACCACACATGCGGCAGGCTCTTTGCGTGTTCTATGAATTCGCGCAGTGCACGAATCCGGTAGCCGCGACCAGAGACATGCGGGTGGATGCCGACGTTCATTATGCGTCCGCTATGCGCGCCTTCTTCGTGTAAGACGTTCAGCTCTTCGATGAGAATGTCACGATACTCATCCGTCGTGTGCCCACGACGCGTGATGATTGTGAAATCGTTGATCTCATTGGAGTATGGAATCGATACGATCGACCCGGCATCCGTTTCTATGAGATAGGGTTGGTCGTCATTCATGATGTCGCAATAAAACAGGAAGCCGTTTTCGCGCAGAATCTGCGGCGTGTTCAACGTGCCGCGAAGCGATGATGATAGCCAGCCTTTAGGGTCGCGTCCGACATGCTTTTTATACATGTCGATCGTCTTCGCGATAACGTCGCGTTCAGTTGCCGGATCATGCGCATAATCAGTCAGCAATTCTCCTTGTTCGTAGTTGTGAGCCAGAAGCTCCCAACCGCGATCAAGGCAGGCTTTGACCATGGCGTTACGACGCTCGAAGGTAACGGCGTTAGTGGTGCAACTCGCTTGCACACCCATTTGATCGAACAGCTCGTAGAGCCTCCAGATACCGACGCGCTGACCATACTCACGCCAGGTATAGTTCGGATAGTCAGGCGTATTGCCTGGCAGCACATTCGGCAAAATTGCCGGACCGCCTGCGTAATACGCTTTTTCCGTATCTTTCGTCAGATCCCAGGTTTCCAGGTTGAATGTCAGTATGAGTGCGACCTGAGCATTGCCCGGAAATTTCAGCGGCCCACGTTCTGTGATCGGTACGTAGTCATATCGCATGGCGTCAAAATTCCTCTAACAGGCGTCCATAGCCCATGATGTTGTCGTCAATGTCGTTGGCTCGCAGCGCGTGCCAGTAAGTAGCCGCGTTAATCGCAATAACAGGCTTGCCAAGCCAGCGCTCAGCGCTAGCGGCGAGCTTCATCATTGAGAGATTCGTGCCTACCTGGATCAATGCATCTACGTCGTCGCCGTCGAGTCCGCGCAACACATCAATCAACGTCGTCTCAGGCACTTCGGCAATTGCAGTCCAGCTCGGACATTGCAGGCAAACGTCGCGTACCGTGGTAAAGCCATAGTCACTCAGAAAGCGGCTAACTGATTCATTAGCAACCGGAAAGTAGGGCGATAAGAACGCCACACGTTTGATGCCACCGAATTTCTGCAGTGCCGCCACTAACGACTCTGAACCTGTTGAGAGTTTCAGTCCGGCGTGTGCCTCGATGTTCTCGCGCCACTGACGACCGCCTTCCGCGCCGCCGTAAAACGTCACAGCTGACATGCCCATGACAAGGTAGTCTGGTTTACAGGTCAGCGCGCCGCGAACGGCTTCTACCGTGTTGTCCGAGATCTCCAGCGTGCCCGCGTGAAAGCTCTCGTTCGATATCGCCTTGGCATCTTGTACGACAATACGGCTGTAATGATTCGTGACCCCTGTTGGTCGCAGGTCATCGAAATCAGGCTGCACAATGGTATTGGTTGAGGGTCCCAGCACGCCGAATTTGGCGCGCCAACCTAAAGCGTCAGTCATGACAAACTCTTCCTTCTATTGAATGGCGGCCGCTTCCGCGAGGCTGTCAACCATGGACTGTCGCAACAAGAATGCCCGGCGTTGGTCATCATCGCCATGCGTCGCCTTCATTTTCGCAAAGCGTCGCGCATGGCCTTCGGCCGCACCATGCTCGAGCAACTCCTTATTGTGGATCGTCTGCGCCTGAATAAAATTGTGCGTCACAGTCCGACGCTGACGATCGAATACCTCAAATTGTTTCGGATCATGGCCTTGTGCAAGGCAGGTCACGATACGTTGTTGCAGATTCCATGCATCGTGAATGCCGCTATTCATGCCGAAACCGCCTAACGGGTTGTTGAGATGGGCGGCATCGCCAACCAAAAACACGCGACCATGGTCGAATCTCTTGGCGACACGCTGGTGGACCCGGTAGATCGTTCGGTGCTTGGTCTCGACGTTATCCTGCCCAATCAAACGCTGAAACACCTTGTCGCGATTGGCATCGGACAGCAGGTCTTCATCTGCGTCTTCCTCGCTCGCAGGTACGAGTATGCGCCAGACGCTGGGAACGCGCAGAAGCACGAGCCATTCTTTCGGGTCAGCGACGTAATTCACGTACACCAGATTCTCGATGTGATCGCTGAGTTCGGTTTCTGTCGACAAACACAGGAACTTCTCAGGATAGGTGAACCCTTCGAATTCGACACCGAGCCATTTTCTGAGAATAGAGTTGCCACCGTCAGCGGCGATCACATACTTGGTGCGAATTCTTTCGATCGCGTACGGGGTTTCGAATGCAATGGTCACACCGTCATCGTCTTGCTCGAAACTGGTCGCGCGATGATTGAACAAAACGTCTGCCTTGTCGTGGCTCGCAAGGCGGTCAGCCAGCAAGCCCGCCATCACATGCTGCTCGCACTGTACGCGGAACGGGAACTGCATTTCGCTGTGTAGCTCGCCTAGGTCGAATTCTATAAATTCGCCGCTTTCCCGCTCGCGGAAATGGTACTTCGGTGCTTTGAGACCGTGCTCGATGATGCTGTCGGCGACGCCTAGCTCATCGAGCATATCCAGCGACGGTGGGTGAAACGTAGAAGCGCGCAAGTCTTGTGCACAGGTTGTTCCTGCTTCGCAGAGCACTACGTCGATTCCTTGGTTCGCAAGCGCGAGCGCGGCGACCGTACCGACAGGGCCTGCACCTACGACAACTACTTCTGCGGTTCGCATATTCTTTCCCACCCGTTTTATAACTTTGCAAGTCTAGCCTTCAAAGCCTGCCGTCTTAATCCAATTTCGCGATGGTCGTATTGCTTAAATTGTATGGACTGCCGCTAGGTGCGCGGTGCACAGTAGGCGACACTACAAGTTACCGGACCGGAGTTCATCTTGAACAATGTCTCGACGATAGCCGATATCTGCAAAACCTATGGCCTTACTTTGCCCGAAGTGGTTCCAGGATTTGTAGCCGGTCGCGCGTTACCCGCTGGTGCGGCTGGCGCACCTCTGACGCACATTTGTCCGATGAATGAAGAAACGCTCTACAAAATCGCTGAGTGCGACGTTGCAGACGTTGATGCAGCGGTGCGCGCGGCTCGCAACGTGGCCGACAACACAAGTTGGTCGCGGTTATCGCACAACGAGCGTAAGCCTGTCCTGCGGCGAATCATCGATGTGATTGAAAAGAACGCAGACGAGCTTGCGGCGTTGCAGGCGCTCGAGGTGGGGTTGCCACTGGGCGGCATCAAATCAATGCATATGCCGCGCACGATGGAGAATTTCGATTTCTTTATCGAGGTCGCAGGCACGATGGGTGGCGAGGCCTATACGCAAACAGGTCGGTATACCTCTGTTGTCACCAGAGAGGCTGCTGGCGTGATTGCGTTGATTTCTCCATGGAACGCACCACTCGTGCTGTCGTCGATGAAGCTGGCGGCAGCCCTCGCACTCGGTAACAGCTGCGTCATCAAGGCATCCGAATATTCACCGTATTCGCTTTACCGTTTTGTCGAGATTTTGCATGAGGCAGATTTGCCGCCAGGCTTGATCAATCTGGTGAACGGGCGAGGTCATGTGACAGGTCAGTCATTGGTCGAGCACGCGGGCGTTGACGTGATTGGATTTGTCGGTGGTACCGAGACCGGCAAAGCGATCATGGCGTCGGCTGCGAAAGGCATCAAGAAAGTCGGGCTCGAGCTTGGTGGAAAGTCTGCCAACATCATTCTTGATAGCGCGAATATGGACGCAGCGATTGATGGCTCGTTAGTCGCGATCCTCGCCGGTAATGGTGAGCAGTGCTTGGCAGGTTCGCGAATATTGGTCCAGGATTCGGTCGCCGATGAATTTATCGAGAAATTTGTACAGCGACTCAACAACGTGCGCATCGGTGATCCGTTCGCGGCCGACACCGAGTTAGGTCCGATCGCATTCCCCAAACACCGCGATAAGATTCTTTCTTATGTAGATATCGCCAAGGCGGGCGGCGCGAAGATCTTGTGTGGCGGTCGGGAAGCCCCCGGATTCGAGCGTGGCCTATACATCGAGCCGACAGCCGCGCTTGTTGAAAACAATCTTGATCGAATTTGCCAGGAAGAAATATTCGGACCCTTCGTTTCGATACAGAAAATATCAGATGCCGATGAAGCGATTCGCGTGGCCAACGAATCAGAGTTCGGTTTGGTCAGCTATGTGTGGTCGGACGACTTGCCTAGCGTCATGTCGGTAGCGCAGCGCATCAAAGCGGGCACCGTATGGGTCAACACGCCGTTGACGCGAGATCTGCGGGCTCCTTTCGGTGGCTACAAAATGTCTGGCGTTGGCCGGGACGGTTTGCACGCCTCGGTAGAGTTAATGACCGAAGAGAAAACGATGATGTTGCCTAACGCACCGTTGTTCTTACCGAAACTGGGAGCTAGTGAATGAGTGATGTGAACCTCTATGGTCAGCTGAAGCGTTTGTCTTGGGTGAGCCTATCGCTGGCGTTGTTGGCGTGCAGTACGTCGCCACCGAAGACTGATGAAACCGCGGCGCAAGCTCTACCTGCTGAGCCTCCCGGTCCAACGGAGCTTGCGTGGCGGCAGCCGAAAGAGATCGTTCCAGGAATCCAAAGCGCGGCAACACCAGCGGATGCGAGTCAATTTCCTGATGCGGATGCATTAGCCCGGGCGGCAGCGTATTCGCAGGAGCACGCCGGTATGGGTCTCATGACGTGGTACGACGGCGCTTTGGTGCAATCGGAATTTGCCACCGACGTTAACGAAGCGACACCGTTTGCGTCGTATTCAATGCACAAGTCGCTATTGGCAATCGCCGTGCTCGCTGCGATCGAAGACGGCTTGATCCAGTCGTTGGATGACCCTGTGGGAGACTATTTGGCCGCGTGGCAAAACGATTCACGCGGGCGTATCACGTTACGCCAGCTACTGACGCACAGCAGTGGTCTGAAACACTATGATTTTAGTTCGGACGAAGCAAAGTCGATTAACTTTTCTGCTCGAATCGGTGAGGCAGCGCTGACGTTTCCGCTCAGTAGTGAGCCCGGCGAATCGTTCCAATACAGCAATATCAACTCACTCATTGTCGGTCTGGCGCTGCAGTCAGCGCTGGACGCGCGCGACACTCGCTACGCGGACTATGTGAGTGAACGTATTTGGCAACCAATGGGCAATCGGTCCGCGGCGCTTTGGCTGGACAGGCAAGGCGGAACGTCTCGCTATCACTCTGGTTTCGAGGCTGGTCTTAGCGATTGGCTCAACGTCGGCGTCATGTTGTTGTCCGGTGGCGAAATCAATGGTCAACGAGTGCTCTCGCAAGAATCGGTAGCGATGCTTTTCGAACCTAGCGCGACTAACCCTGCCTATGGTTTGCATGTGTGGCTGGGCGATGCTTGGCAACCCGCACGTAGCTATGGCCCAGGTACGCCAATGAAGGTGATTCACGGAGCGCCGTTTCTTTCGCCGAACGTAGTGTTTTTTGACGGGTTCGGTGGTCAGCGAGTCTACGTAGTTCCTGAGCACAGACTCGTGGTGGCACGATTCGGTGGCGTAGATTTCACGTACGATGATTCGGCTGTTGTTAATCATTTGCTCCGTGGCTTGATAGACGCGCGTGCCGACGCTGCGCGCCGTGACTATCAATCTGCAAGCAACGACAGTGTGTATCAGTCTCGTTTCGACGCGCTCATGGAAGCTGCACATCTAGGGCGCGGGTTGACCGGTTATGACCCGCTCATTCCGCTACCAGGCGCAAGCACTTTTTCTGCGTTGCCGACCAAGGACGCAGCATGGCTAGGCGCGGACGCACGTGACGCTCTTGCGACGCTTGCAGATACCACGAACACCAGCGCGCTCATGATTTGGCATGCAGACGGTTTGGTGTACTCGGACTTCGCCGAAGAGACGGATGCGCTCACGCCTCTGATTTCCCGATCGTTGTCGAAGCCGCTATCGGTGGTTGCTGTTGGGCGGGCGATTGAACGCGGGTACATCCGCTCGCTAGACCAACCGGCCGCAGATTTTCTGACAGAATGGCAAGGTACGCCAAAGGCTCAAATCACGCTACGCCAACTGCTTCAGATGCGTTCGGGCCTCGCAGCTCAAGGCGGCTCTCGCGATCCTGCCGACATCATGAATAAGGCCTATCTGCATCCCTACCACACAGAGATCATTATCAATGACTACCCATTGACGACGGTACCTGGCGAGCGGTACGACTACTCGAACGCAAATGCAGAATTGATTGCGCCGATTATCGAGCGCGCGACCGGACATACGTACACTGCATGGTTGACGCGTGAGGTACTGGGGCAGATCGGCGCCGCAGGCGGAGAGATTTGGGTGAACCGCATCGGCGGCACCGCGCATTCGGGGTGCTGTGCGCTGTTGCCGTCAGAGACCTGGGTAAGACTATCGGTGCTGCTGCTTCAAAACGGCTATTGGAACGAACGTCGCTTGCTGCCCGAGGGTTTCGTGCAACAGATGATTACGCCAACGCCGCAATACCCGCATGCTGCTATGGGTGTGTACGTGGCCGGGAGCTATGTTGAACATCGTGGACATGCGAACCCCGATGTGAGCTATGGCAAGGTCTTTCACAGCGAACCGTACTTGGCTGAAGATCTTTATCTGTTCGACGGCAACGGTCATCAAGTGGCATACATGATTCCGTCGCACGATTTGGTGGTGTTGCGAATGGGAGTCGCGCCGCCGAAAGACAACCCTTGGGACAATGCCTACTTGCCCAATCTTGTTCTAGCGGAACTCGCCGAGAACACTGGCGCATCGCTGGTAGCGCAGCGCCGCTAAGAACAGTCAGTCTTTTGACTCGCCGGTCATTGCCTGCAA
>JBCBZK010000201.1:0-3601 GCA_039815365.1 Pseudomonadota bacterium
CCATCAACTCACGCGTCAGCTTGACCGAAGGCGTGTAAGGCCAGCGCTGCTCAGGCTCCGGGTTCAGCCAGATTGACTTGGGATAGGCTCGCAACATGCGACCCAGCCAAGCAGCGCCCGGCTCTTCATTCCAATGCTCAACGCTACCACCGGCGTACATGATTTCGTACGGACTCATCGTCGCATCGCCAACAATCACAAGTTTATAGTCCGGTCCGTACTTGTTGAGTATTTCGCTGACGGGTATGCGCTCGGCATGACGTCTACGATTGTCTTTCCACATGCTCTCGTAAATGAAGTTGTGGAAATAGAAATACTCGAGATGTTTGAACTCGCTGCTCGCAGCAGAGAACATTTCCTCGCAGATGCGCACGTGATCATCCATTGATCCGCCAACATCCAGACACAGCAGAACCTTAATTGCGTTGTGGCGCTCTGGCACCATTTTCAGGTCCAAAAAACCTGCATTGCGAGCGGTGCTGCTAATCGTATCTGGAAGATCTAGCTGATCGGCAGCACCCTCACGCGCGAAGCGACGAAGTTTGCGCATCGCAAGCTTGATGTTACGCGTACCTAACTCGACACTATCGTCAAGGTTGCGGTATTCACGTTGATCCCATACTTTGACCCCGCGTCGGTTGCCACCACCGTTGTTCGGACCGATACGCACGCCTTCCGGGTTGAATCCGCCGGTACCAAACGGCGACGTCCCACCTGTACCGATCCATTTGTTACCACCCTCATGGCGTTCGTCTTGCTCTCGCAATCGCTCTTGCAACGCTTGCATGAGCTCGTCGAAACCACCGAGAGACTCTATCTTCTCACGCTCTTCATCGGTGAGGTTGAGCCCGGCAACATGGCTGAGCCAATCATCGGGCACGTGTGCATTCAGTGTCGCGAACGCATCCTCGATGCCTTTAAAGTGCGCCGCAAATACCTGATCGAAGCGATCAAACTGGGTCTCGTCTTTGACCATGCAGGCACGCGAAAGGTAGTAAAACTGGTCTACGCTGGTTCCCGCCAAGCCCCGCTTCATCGCCTCCAACAACGTCAACAGCTCTGTGACGGACGTTTTTAGTCCGCCTTCGCGCAACATGTAAAAGAAACGTATCAACATCGCGTGGAAGGCTCAGCGCTAGCGGTTGCTACGATTCAGGAAAACAAGTTGCTCAAACAAATGAACGTCTTGTTCGTTTTTCAGTAGTGCACCGTACAACGGCGGAATCGCCTTACGATTGTCCTCAGCGCGCAGCGCCTCAGCAGGTATGTCTTCCGCGAGCAATAGCTTGATCCAGTCCAGCAATTCCGATGTCGAAGGCTTTTTCTTCAGACCTGGCATGTCGCGCACTTTGTAAAAGCTCGCAAGCGCTTCGCGCAACAAGTCTTTCTTTAGTGTCGGGAAATGCACATCGACTATGCGTGTCATTGTCGCTTCGTCCGGGAATTTAATGTAGTGGAAAAAGCAGCGCCTCAAGAATGCATCAGGCAACTCTTTCTCGTTGTTGCTCGTAATGATGATGATCGGTCGATGTTTCGCGCGGACCGTCTTGCGTGTTTCATACACCGTGAACTCCATTCGATCCAACTCGCGTAAAAGATCATTCGGAAACTCGATGTCCGCTTTGTCGATTTCATCAATTAGTAAAACAGGTTGGGTGTCAGCCTCAAATGCTTCCCACAGGCTGCCTTTAACAATGTAATTGCCAATGTCATGGACTTTGTCGTCGCCGAGCTGTGAATCACGCAGGCGCGCCACAGCGTCGTATTCATACAGCCCCTGCTGCGCCTTGGTCGTTGATTTGATGTGCCATTCATACAAGGGCTTGCCGAGTGCCTCGGCGACCTGCTCGGCCAACATCGTCTTACCGGTACCTGGCTCCCCTTTGATCAGGATAGGCCGCTGTAGCGTGACGCCCGCATTCACGGCCATCATCAAATCCTCAGTAGCGATGTACTGCTCGGTCCCGGTAAATTTCTGGTCACTCATAATTGCTGCTCCGCCCGCTAGTCGACACCCATGATGTCAGCATCAGGCACCTCGATTATCTTCATTGCATTCGTACCGCCAGACACGCCTGACAAATCGCCTTTGGTAAAAATCACGCGATCGCCCGGCTCGACAAACCCCAGTTTGTACAAGCGCGAACATACTTCATTGTAGACACGAACGGAATTGGTGTGCGTGATATCAAAGTCGACCGGATAGACGCCGCGATACAAACACACGCGTCTGTTGGTGCGCTCATGTCGGGTAAACGCGAAAATCGGAATGTCCGAGCGCACCCGTGACATCACCAATGTCGTTGCGCCCGATTCTGTCAAAGCAATGATCGCCTTCACATCCAAATGATTGGCGGTATACATCGTCGCCAGTGCGATCGCTTCATCAACATGATCAAAATCATCATCGAGACGGGTCGACACCCGACCACGGTGCGTATGATATTTTTCAGCGCCGACGCAGACCGACGCCATTGATGCAATCACTTGTGCAGCATACTTACCTACCGCAGTTTCCGCAGACAACATCACAGCGTCGGTGCCATCCATGACCGCGTTTGCGACATCGGAAACCTCAGCACGCGTGGGAATCGGATTCTCAATCATCGACTCCATCATCTGCGTTGCAGTAATCGCAATTTCGTTGCCAGCACGCGTCAATCGGATAATCCGTTTTTGCAGACCGGTAAGCTCCGCATAACCCATTTCAACACCGAGATCTCCGCGCGCGACCATCACCACATCTGTGGCATCGACGATCTGCTCAATATTATCTACCGCCTCGGTACGTTCGATCTTCGCAACCATTTTGCCGAAACCGCCCGCTGCCTGAAATAGCGCACGTGCCTGACGAATATCAGATGCGCTGCGCACAAAAGACACCGCAAGGTAATCAAGGCCGAGGTCAGCGGCCACCTGTATGTCCTCTTCGTCCTTCTCCGTGAGCGCGGGCGCTGACAGCCCGCCACCTTGCAGGTTGATACCTTTGCGATCCGACAGCATCCCACCGGTTGTCACGACTGTGTGCACCCGGTCTCCATCAATACCGGTGACATCCACGGCAATTTGGCCGTCGTTCAACAAGAGCGTATCGCCGACGCTGACGTCTGCGGCCAAAGCCGGATAAGCAATCGATACGCCGTTCACATCGCCTGCGTCGTCTGGGACGCTTGGGTCAAGGAAAAACGCCGCGCCGTTCTCCAGCATGACGGAACCTTCTTTGAATTGACTGATGCGAATTTTCGGCCCCTGCAAGTCGCCCAGAATCGCAACCTGCCGACCTTTCTCTTCAGCGAGACGGCGCAGTTGCTCGCAACGCGCTGCCATGATGTCTCCGCTACCGTGCGAAAAATTCAACCGTGCAACGTCCAATCCGTTCTCGATCATTTTGCCAAGCACCGCATCATCGTCGGTTGCCGGCCCTAGCGTCGCTACGATTTTTGTTCGTCTGAGCATGTCTGTCCCTCACCGGCGTCGTCGCCGACGTTAATGTTGTTGCTAGCCGCGCGCTTCCAATGCCACGACCGCTGGCAGTAGTTTACCCTCGACAAACTCGAGGAACGCACCGCCACCGGTTGAAATGTAGCTGATACCGTCGGCC
>JBCBZK010000079.1:0-15820 GCA_039815365.1 Pseudomonadota bacterium
CGAACGGTGCACCCCAGGACGTTGCTTCAGACTCCCACGATCCGCGTGGACCAAACTCAGTCAAGATATACGGCTTGCTCGCTCCTGCCTCGCGCAACCTTTCCGGCAGGCTCGCGGCGCCACCATAGGCGTTGATGCCATGGATATCGATGGCATCGCTCACCTCGTGCACAAAACGCACACGCGCACCGCCAATCTCGGCAGTGACGGTCATCGTCGGATGATGTGGGTCTAGCGACTTCACAAGTGCCGCGGCTTCGTTAACGTGGGCCCAGATTTTCGGATCGTCGCCGTCGGCGAAACCTTCCATCTCATTGCCAAGCACCCACAACAAGACAGCCGGATGATCACGATGCGCCAATACAGCATTGCGCACTTTCTCAAGCTGCGACGCTAGCTGAGCCGGGTCTGAATAGTCGAAGCCGTGGCGTTCATGACCTAGCCAGATTCCCATCGCCACAGTGAGGCCGAGCGCATGAGCTTCATCAAGAATCGGACCGGCACCATCGGTATCCCACAGGCGGATCGAATTAGCGCCTGCCTCTGCGGCTTCTTGCAGTCGCGAGTTGCCACCAACGCCTTTAACAACGTATGGCTGACCATCACGAAACAGCTGCCAACCACTCTCTGTGGCGCGCAGCTCAACCGGCACGGCGCTTCCGCGCGGCTTCTCGGCGGTCGCAGCCACAAGGCACGACAGACACAAAACAAAGAGTGCCAGTCGTGCGCTCCTAGGCCACATCATCGCAACGAAGAAAGTCTACCCGCCGGTGATGATGACGAGTCCATCAGCAAAGTCTGGTGGGTTCGCCGGGCGATACGTGAAACCCCACTCGGCCAGTACCGATTGGGCGCGCAACGGATCACCCGGTATCAAACGTACGAACCCGGTAGCGGCTGTGCGATACAGCGCATCCGCCGTTAACTCATTGAGCGTCACCGAGAATGGGATCGGATTGCCTTGGGGATCAAGATCGCCGCAACAGGAGAAAAACACCACTGACCCAAAGAAGTTATCAAGCACAGATCGGTAAGCGCGCAACGCTTGCTCCTGAATCAGTGGATCGCTGTTCGCGTCAAAGAGTTCGTGCAGCGCAAGGGCTGTGAAGTATTGATTCTCGCCGGACGGACGGCGCGCCAGCGCTGTCGCCCAAAGATAGAATCTTGCTTTGGCGCCCGTTGGCCCTTGCGGCAACCCGGCGGCCAAATCAAACTTGGTTTGGGCATCAGGATTGTTGGCATCGAACTCACCGATTGTCACGGTGACGAATGGATTCTCGGGATCCCCCAGAACGCAGGTCTCGGTGTAGATCGCGACATCGGCGCACGCGAGATTTAGCAACGTGTCAGAAGGCAGCAACACTTCGTTAAACAACGTGCCGTCGTCAGCGTCTTTTTCACCGCCGCTACCACAAGCGGCCAGACCAAGCGTCACCGTCGCTATCGCAGCAGCTGATGCGCGTCTTACACCTTTCGAGAAAGAAAAAAGTTTTTGTAATTTGTGCATGTGTCTTTCCTCAGCAAACGTTGCTTTACGCTCAGAAATGGAGTGTGAAGTAAGCAACCGTCTGGAAAATAAAATCATTCTCGCCATTCAGGAATTCATCGTCCGGTGAGTTTTCATCATTCGTACGTAACAGCGTTCGGACACCAATTTTGGTAGCAAAACGTTCATCACGCTGGTCGAGCAACATTGAATAATCGAGTTTGTATTGCTCCGGGAACGTCACGTTGAATTGACGATGAAAGTCATAAGGCCCCCAAGCATCTTTCTTGTAATACCCCTCAAGCACGTGCTTACCATTCCAGACCGCTTTGCCATGTAACTCGAAGTAGTCACGGGTGCCGCCATCCGGATCGCCGGTAGACTGGTTGAAGCCGCGAATGATCGTCGCGATGTAACGTGCAGAACTTGTGGGGTTGAACACCATCCGGCTAGACAACGTCCACACATCTTCTGCCGGCAATCCGCGACCGAACGAGGCATTCACCAACGCTTCTTCAAAGAAGAACAAGTTGGCATCAGTGGGTGTTGGGTAGCTGGTGTAGTTAGCACCTACGTTGAATGCAAACTTCGCATCTTCGCGCCAGTCGTTATCCCACTGATAGAACGGTGTGGCGCCCGTCGGATCCCAAGTCACAAACAACTCGGCAGAGCGTGCTTCGCGGTTATCAAGGACCGCAAACGGATCACTGTCACGATCGCGCGGTGCAATCCCAGGGTTCAGAATGCCGCCAGCACGAATACCAGGTTCGACAAACGGGTTGGCATGCACGAGATTATCGCGGTAAAGCACTCGCGGGAACACCATCAGGTTGCCAAAATTCATCATCGACCCGGCTTCAAACACCTGCTTGTTGCCGAGGCCGGAGTACGGCAAACGCGTACCGAACTCTCGCAGCGGACCGCCGGATTCTGCGACCAGCCCGGCATACTCAGCAGCGACATACGACAACGAACCCAATAGCGGGAACGTCAGCTTGCCCTTGATACCCAGAGTATCCTCGAAGCTGATCTCATCCACGAAAATGTTGCCGTCGTCGAATCGGTCATAGACTTCGTCAATACGCTCCGGCGCAGAGATAATGCCACCGACTTCCAACTTGACCCCTTCGGCGATATTGGTCTCAGCATACAGCGTGGTTTGACGTGACTGACGTACGGTTGCGCCAGCCGCGCCGGTCGCCTGACCAAGCCGTGCAAGGTCTTCTGCGTGAATAAATGTCCAGTCGATCGGGCCCGTGTCAAAGTCGTACTTGACGATCGCTTTCGGGTTGGCACCCCAATAAATTTCCGGACCAGCAACAACCGTCAATCCTTCGAACTTCCCTTTACCGACGAACTCGATACCTTCCGGCGCCTTGCCGTTCCAGATATCGATACCATCAATATCAGTCGCCTCAACCATCAAGCCGTACATATCGCCTTCGTATTTCCAGTGATAGCGTGGGGTATGGTAGAACGCGGTCGTATCGAAGTTATCGCCTTTGTAAGTCGCTTCAAAATCATAGATTTCAATACGCTCTCGATCATTGAAGATCTGCGTACCAACAACGTCGGTGTTTGGAATGACGTTGTTCGGGCCACTCGCCTGCACAATGATTGGCAAACCACGACGCCCATACTGAATCTCGAGTGGCTCCTTGTCGGCTACATCACCCAGAACGTTGATGCTGAACTGCCCTTCGAGGCGTTCGTTCGGCTTGAAGCCAAAGTCCAGAAACACCATTTGGCCGCTCTGGAATTCGACGCCGTTTTCGCCGTCGATACGTACGTCTTGCTCGCTACCTTTTGTCAAAAATTCAACGCGCAGCTCGCCGCCTTCGAAATACAGTTTCTGTTTGCTCTCGGTACTCTCGCTTTTGAGCTGCCGCACTTCACCTTTGAGGCTCAGGTAGTCCATGTTGATATCGGCAATCGATTGGTTCATCGCGCCTTTCTTGAACATGTACGGATCCATGCTCCAGATTTCCGATAGCACGTCATAAGCAGTACGTGGCCGCGCGGTATAGACACCTTCAGAGTTTGCAGGGCCGAGGGCCGCGATACCAAACCACTCCTCGTTCATGTTGTTCTTACCGGCTGCGAAATCGAACTGGTAAGCCTCGTTCGACCAGGAAGCGTTGTTATCTTGCGTATCGAGGTTCTCTTCCTGCAAGTACTTCCACCACTCATCGCGCCATTCAAAGACAAAGCCGCCAATCGCATTGCCTTCTTCACCATTGCCGGCAGCCTTGTTGTACATTTCCTGCCATTGAGCTTTGAGAATAGTCGCCTGTGCGAGTTGATCTTCTTCCAGTGTGCGCGCGTTATACGCATCGCTGCCAAACTCGAAGAACACGACTGGCAGATCAAGTTTTTCGTCAACCTCTGCCCACAGCGATGTAAAGCTGGTTCCGCGGTAGACATTGCTACCGAGAATGTCGAGATCGGGACACAGCTCCGCGATCAGATCGATGTATTGAATGTCGCCATTTACGATCGAGAACGGGTGATTGGGGTCCATCGCTTTACCGGCAGCCATGACTTCGTTGAACAAGCTGTACAGGAATCGTGCCTTAGCTGTGTTCTGTTCACCTTCCGGCAAATTTTCAATTTCGAAGCTTGACCACGACAAGCCGTAGTTGCTCTCGTTGCCAAAAGCAAACATCAAAACGCCCGGTACGTTTTTATACTGATCGACAAACTCCAGCATGTCCTTCAGCAGGGTTGCACGTGTTAGCGGATCAGAGTAATCGGTGAAGGGCACCCAGCGACCGCCGATGGAATAACCGTAACGCCCCATCAGTGGGTTGATCACGCTCATGATGCCGTGTTCACGATAAATGTAGGTCACCCATTTTGGAGGGATCATGCCGAAACTACGGATGGTGTTCACGCCACCGGCCTTCATCAGACCGAAATCGTAATCCAGCACTTTGCGGATATAGTCGTCGCCTTTGTCCCACAGATTGTAGGTGTAGTTTTGACCGCGAGGCGTGTAACCCCAGACGACACCCTTAACGTAGTAATCCTCCCCGTTCACTTTCAGCTTCCAGCCATCCTCACTCTTTTCGGTGGTGACAACGTCAGCTGCGTGTGCAACGGCGCCTATCGATAACAGCCCGCACAGCAACACCGCTGCCAGCCGACGTGAGGTAGCAAAACCCCGGAATAAACGTGAATCCACCATAGCGGCTACTCTTTTTGTTTGTCTGTGCACTGTCGATGTATGCGAAATCATCTGAACCGCCCCCTTAGCTACCGTCGCCGAAAGTGACGTTGTCAAAGTAGACAACATTCTCCTGCGTACGCGCCTCGAAGTCCGGGAAGACGATAAACCCTGTGATATCGGTGTTGTTGGGATCTCCGATCACACCAGAGAAGTCAAATGTCAGCTCCTCCCATTGATCAGTGACTGTGTTCGGCACAAGGATCTCGCCAGTCGAGCCACCGATTCCATTTTCGAACTTGATCCCGACGTTACTGATCACCGACTTCCAGACCATTATCGTTACTGTACTGTTCGTTGCATCTAGCGTGAATGTTGCCAGATCACTCGTGATCGTTCCTGCGAACGGTTGACCCGCTTGCCGAGCCGTAAACTGAGCAACCGTCGCCGAGGTGTTGATACCGGTTGCGTCTGGGTTCGCAATAAACTCGAGCGCCGGATTATCAACATTCTCGAACACGCTCCATGTAAAGCCCGCACCGGTGCTGGCCGACTCGAAGTCGATAGCAGCGCTAGTGCTGCCACCGCCACCACCGCCGCCACATCCAGACGTCAGCGTGATGTCGTCAAAATAGAACGTCCAATTCTCAGGATCGGTGGCCGCCGCGCCGGCAGTACCCAGATCAAAAATCAAGGTAATGCCGTCAGTGCCGTTGCCGGCCAACGCCCCAAAGTCGAAGCACAACGTCTCCCAACCTGTACCGCCGTGATCGACGGAGATCTCTCCGATAGGACCGCCTTCGAGTTTGAAAAGAACAGGTACAACGCGTGTCGCCCGCACGTTCATCGTGAACGCCGAGTTCGCTGGTAAATCGAACGTACCGCCAAGATCAAGCGTCGTGCCGCCGAAGACTTCACCAGCGAATTTCTGCATTTGCCCAACCTGAGCGCTGCTATTGCCCATCATGTCAGGGTTAGCAACAACGGCGCCTTGCCCGCCACCGAAACCGCCGCCATCGCGGAAGACATAGCTTGAAATGTCGGCTTCAAAGTCAACCGGCAACACGGCGCTGCTGCCACCGCCACAACTACTAACCTGATCAATGTCATCAGCAAAGAACGTCCAGTTAGCCGCGTCGGTTGCAGCCGCACCAGCAGTGCCGTTATCGAAGATAAAGGTAATGGCTGTTGCCGGATCACCGCTGGTCGTGCCCGTGAAGTCAAAACACAGAACCTCCCAACCAGTGCCGCCATGCGTGACCGTGCGTTCCTGATTCAATCCTTCTAGTTTGAACAACACGTCTACAGAGCGCGTTGCATACACTTTTACTTGATAGGCTTCGCCTGCCGAGAAGTCGACAGTTCCAGCCAGGTCTAGTGTGCTACCACCGAATGTTTCGCCGGCGAATTTCTGGAACTGCGCCACACTCGCACTGGTGTTAATACCACTGGTATCGGGGTTGTTCGCAATCATCGCAACGCCACCACCAAAGTCATTGAACGTGAACGTCCCGCCACCCTCAAAGTCCGTACTCGCATCTGCCGTCGGGCCGGTGCCGCCACCGCCGCCGGTAGCCTCGCCAGAGAACGTCACGTTATCAAAATAGATCACGTTCTCCTGAGTGCGCGCGTCAAAGTCAGGGAAGATCACAAGCCCAGTGATGTCCGTGTTATTGGGATCGCCAATTACTCCTGAGAAATCGAACGTCAGCACTTCCCATTGGTCAGTGAGCGTATTCGCGACAAGAATCTCTCCGGTCGACCCACCCGCAGCATTCTCAAACTTAACGCCGACGTTGCTAATCACTGACTTCCAGACAGCCAGGGTTACCGTGCTGTTTGTCGCATCCAGTGTAAACGTCGGTAAGTCACTCGTGATCGTACCTGCGAACGGCTGCCCTGCCTGGCGTGCTGTGAACTGGGCAACGGTCGCTGAAGTATTCGCTCCGCTCGCATCCGGGTTCGCGATGATCTCAAGTGCCGGGTTATCGACGTTCTCGAACACACCCCACGTAAAGTCGGCACCTGTTGTTGGTGACTCGAAATCAACTGCCGCACTGGCCATGCCACCGCCACCGCTGCCGCCACCCGTATCGCAACTGGTACCTTGCTCAATGTCATCGAAATAGAATGTCCAGTCGTCAGGGTTATTGGTCGCATCACCGACAACACCAAGATCGAAGATGAACGTAATTGCCGCGGAGACTGGGCCTGCTGTGTTACCACTAAAGTCGAAACACAATGATTCCCAACCGCCGCTGCCAGAATGGCTCACCGAACGTTCTTGATTCAAGCCTTCAAACTTGAACAACACCGGTACTTCGCGCGTTGCCCAGACTTTCATCGTAAAAAACTCGCCAGCAGAAAAATCAACGTTACCGTCGAGCGCCAGCGTGCTACCTCCGAAGTCAGCGGCAGCAAACTTCTGCATACGCGCCGTTTGTGCGCTGGTATTGATGCCGCTCATATCAGGGTTAGCAATCACGGTAGACGCGCCACCGCCGAAACCTGCGTCCGGGCCAAAGTCGTAGCTCATCGGATCGTCTTCAAACGCCACCGGGAACGATGCTGCGGGGACGCCGCAGTCCGCAACTTGCTGGATGTCGTCGAACAAGAACGTCCAGTCATCCGGGTTGTTCGTTGCATCGCCGTTAACGCCATTGTCGAAAATGAACGTGATTGCCGATGTGGCCGGACCCGCACTGTCGCCGGTGAAATCGAAGCACAGGGTCTCCCATGCACCACCGCCACTATGCGTCAGCACACGCTCTTTATTGAGACCTTCAAATTTGAATAAGACCGGCACTGCGCGTTGCGCCCAGACCTGCATCGTGAATGCTTCGCCATTATTGAAGTCGACAGCCTCAGACAGTGCCAACGTGCTGCCACCGAACACTTCAGCCGGGAACTTCTGCATCTGTGCTGTTTGCGCGCTGGTGTTGGTTCCCGTCATCTGCGGGTTTGCGATCACGGTGCTTGCACCGCCACCAAAACCTGCGTCCATACCAAAATCGTAAGTGGCCGGATCTGCTTCAAAGTCTACAGCCAGGGCCGCGCTACTACCGCCGCCGCCGCCACAGGTTGCTGTCTGCTCAATGTCGTCTACGAAGAACGTCCAATTGTCGGGGTCGCCTGCGGCATCGCCCGCTGTACCATTATCGAAAATGAAGGTAATGGCCGTCGCCGGGTCACCTGCTGTGGTACCGGCAAAGTCGAAACACAGCACCTCCCAACCGGTGCCACCATGAGTGACCGTGCGCTCTTGATTCAGACCTTCGAGCTTAAACAACACATCCACGGAGCGGGTGGCGTAAACCTTGACCTGATAGGCCTCTCCGGAAGTGAAGTCAACGGCACCGCCAAGGTCGAGCGTGGTTCCTCCGAACACTTCGCCGGCAAACTTCTGAATCTGGGCTGACATCGCACTCGGGTTGATACCACTAGTATCGGGGTTCGCCTGAACAGAGCCAACGCCACCGCCGAAATCGTTAAAGACGAACGTGCCACCAGCCTCAAAGTCGGTGGTCGTAGCCGCGCTGGGACCACCGCTGCCACCGCCACCCGAGCCATCGCCGCTAAACGCGATGTCGTCAAAGAAGATAACGTTTTCCTGAGTACGCGCATTGAAGTCGGGGAAAATCACCAGACCCGTAATGTCAGTGTTATTCGGGTCGCCGATCACGCCCGAGAAATCAAACGTCAGTGCTTCCCATTGGTTAACGACCGTATTCGCAACGAGAATCTCGCCGGTTGACCCGCCAGCGGCGTTTTCAAACTTGACACCAACATCGCTAATGACGGGCTTCCAAACCAGTAACGTCACCGTGCTATTCGTCGCGTCTAACGTGAACGTTGGGAGATCTTGTGTGACCGCGCCTGCGAATGGCATTCCTGCCAGGCGTGCCGTAAATTGGCCAACGGTCGCAGAAGTGTTCAGACCTGACATATCCGGGTTGGCAATCACTTCAAGCGCCGGGTTATCGCTGTTCTCAAACACCGACCATGTAAATCCGCTGCCCGTTGCTGCCGTTTCGAAATCGATTGCTGCCGTGGCGGAGCCGCCACCACCACCACCGCCGGAACAACTGGCAACCTGTTGGATGTCATCGAACAAAAACGTCCAGTCGTCTGGATTATTGGTTGCGTCGCCGTTCGTGCCGTTGTCGAAAATGAAGGTGATCGCTGAGGTCGCCGGACCGGCGCTGTCACCAGTGAAGTCGAAACACAACGTCTCCCATTCGCCGCTACCGCTATGGGTCAGTTCCCGCTCTTTGTCGAGACCTTCGAACTTGAACAGTACCGGCACCGCTCGCTCAGCCCACACCTGCATGGTGAACGCCTCGCCCGCGCTGAAATCAACGGCGCTTGCGAGTGTCAGCGTGCTACCGCCGAAGACTTCGGCTGGAAATTTCTGCATTTGCGCAGTTTGTGCGCTCGTATTGGTACCCGTCATTTGCGGATTCGCAATGACGGTGCTGGCACCACCACCGAAGCCTGCGTCCATGCCGAAATCGTAAGACATTGGGTCGGCTTCGAAATCGATCGGTAAAGCGGTTGTGTTACCACCCCCGCCGGTGCCACCACAACTTGCGACCTGCGTGATGTCGTCGTAGAGGAACGTCCAATTGTCTGGGTCGTTCGCAGCATCACCATTCACGCCCAGATCAAAGATGATCGTGATACCTGTGACGGTTGGACCCATCGTGTCGTTCGTGAAATCGAAGCACAGCTCTTCCCAGGCATTACTACCCGTATGACTCACTGAGCGCTCTTTATCGAGACCTTCGAACTTGAACAACACCGGCACCTGGCGCGGCGAGAACACTTTCATTGTGAATGCCTGGCCGTCGGAAAAATTCACGCCGGCAGGCTGATCAATCGTCGTACCACCAAAGGGTTGGTCGGCGAACTTACGCATCTGCACCACTTGATCGCTGGTATTGATGCCATTCTGCTGCGGGTTAGGAATAACGTCAGACGCGCCGCCCGCGAAGTTCGCGAGTGTTGCGGCAGGGCACGCATCTTCAAAGTTAATCGGGTCACAGAACCCTGCTGGAAGCTCAGGCGGCGGTGGCGCCGGAGTTCCGGCAATGGGCTCAGGACCATCACCGTTGCCAAAGCAACCGGCCAATGCCAGACAGGAAACGAAACTAATAGACGCGCGCTGAATTCGCGCAATGAAAAAGTCATGCATGACGGAAAGTCTCTGGTGAAGTTCTGATGTGCGTACGGCAGTAGTGAGCGTTGTCTTGCGACACGCCAGGTATTCTATGCGTCATACCATTCTGCCCCCCGGTCAGATATGTGGCCTGAATCAAGGCTGCCGAAGCAGCGCTGTTCTTGTTTTAACTATTGGTGCAATCCGTGCGCTGCGTACTAGGGCTCACCCGAATAGACGCGAACCCAGTCGACTTCCATCGTCACTGGGAATACGGTATTCGCGTCAGGCGACCCTGGGAAATTGCCGCCAACGGCGACATTGAAAATGATGTAGAAATTCTGATCGAACGGCGCCGGGTACGGTGCCGCTGTCGATGACCAGGCAGACTGGCTATAGTACAGAGTGTCATCTACGTACCAGCGAATCTCGCTGGCATCCCACTCGATCGCATAGACATGAAAATCGTCTGTCGCGCTTGTGGGAACAATGTAGGTCTCGGAAGTTGATTGGTTTGCCGGGAATTCGCCGCCATAGTGAATGGTGCCGAATACACGGTTACCGCCGGCGGCGTTAAGGTTCACCGCTTCCATGATGTCGATTTCGCCGGTCGCGGCCCAGCTGCCGTAAGGACTGTCTTGCGACAGCAACCAAAACGCCGGCCATAGGCCTTGGCCACCCGGCAGTTTCATGCGTGCTTCGATGCGACCATAGCGAAACGCGAATCGGTCGCGAGTATTCAGGCGCGCCGACGTGTATTGAAACGCCCCGACCTGTTCCTCACGCGCGGTAATCTTGAGCATGCCGTTGTCGAGTTGCGCGCTATCGGGCAGATAGTACTGCAGCTCGTTGTTGCCCCAGCCGGGTATGCCGTATTCGGTGCCGTCGCCTGTTTCGAAAAACCAGACGTCGGCATCGAGGGCCGTGCCATTGAATTCGTCGTTGAAGACCATGGTGAGCGTATCGCCAGGCGACACCTCGTTATTGCTTGCAATCGTCAGTGACGGATTTTCGGAGTTGGTGTTGCTCTGATCACCAATCGCTATCGGTGGCGCGATATCGACACCTGCTAACTGCGACGGACGACTGTCCGAACACCCCACAGTTGCTACACAGATTATGGTCAACGCTGCGGAACGCAGATTGGCCGGCAAGCCGATGCTCATTTTGATCCCCCGAAAAAATGGCTGGACGGATGCCGCACACGCAGTCGGTGCGGCTCGCCAGCGTATGGGATACCAATTTATGACAGCGCTGTCAAATTGCGCCTTCAGACATCAGTTAGAACACGCTTGCCGAGCGTGTTGTGATCCACTGTTTACAGGCTAACCGGCAACGAGCGAGTTTTGTGTCGGCTCCGCAATCGGATGCGCTATTGCGCGAGACGGTTCTTCGACGTCGCTACGACAATCACGTTTTCTTAGCGCTCTGTCGTCGACCACGATAGGTGCAATCGCTGGCGCTACGACAGTCATGCCGCGCAGACTGAATGCAAATGGATCACGTTGTGTCTTACGTTTCATAATGTGCTGTCCTCCTGGCCAATTGAAAAAACTCGATCCGTGTAGGACCGCGATCTAATCTAAGGGCAGCAGCAAAGAAGGACAAACGGATAGAATTCAGCCGACACATGATTTTTTTTCATGCGACGTTGGCAAACGTCTCCAGAACCCAGGCAGTGACGGCCGCAATCGCAGGATCGACTTCAGCATCGGGCTCCCACACGACATAGTAGGACTGGTCGGCGATGAGATCCTGCTCAAACAATCGCACGACGCTGCCTTCGGAGAACCACAGCTCACCCATCGGTACAGGCACGAGCGCAGCACCAATGCTGCGCTGAGTAGCTCGCAGCACGGCGATCATGCTGTCGAGTCGGGTCACTTTGGAATTCGGCGGCAGCTTGATACCACTGGCAGCAGACCATTGCGACCACGCATCAGCCAATGTGTCATGCACAATCAAAGGGAATTCACTCTCGATACGCCTCGAATCGAACCGTAGGTTCGCGTAAAAATCTGGCGAGCCTGCCGGTACCAGTCGCAATGGGAACAGTGCGCGCGACGATAAACCCTTGGGTGGCTCGCTAAACAGCCTGATCGATAAGTCGGCGTCGGTAGGGTGACGCTCAGCAGTTTCATCGCTGGAACCAACAACCACATCGATGTGCGGATAGGCTTCATTGAAATCGCTAAGGCGCGGCACGAAATACTCACTGGCGAAAAAGGGTTGCACCGACACCCGCACGCTAGCGCGCTCTATCACCGACCGATGCTGAACGACAGCCTCGTCCATCGCCTGCACGAGTGGCCGTAGCTCGTCATACAAGGACTGACCGGTGGATGTCAGCATGAGTTCGCGTCCACTGCGGTCGAACAGCGACACGTTAAGAAACGCTTCCAGGTTTTTGATCTGATGGCTTACGGCAGACGCCGTGATAAACAGATCATCAGCGGCTAACTTGAAACTCTGGTAGCGCGCGGCCACGCAAAACGTACGTAAACCACGTAGTGATGGAATAGCCCGCTTGCTCATCATGACTTCAAGAATCCGTGGCTACTTGCGGAAACGCTGCTTGGGACTGCGATCTACGAAAAACAATCCCCAGTGCTTTTCGGCGCCATCGGCATTGTCCGGATTGCCTTTCCACGGTTCGTCGAAGGCTTCAAAAAAGAACACGGTGACGTTGGATGCGGTAGCCCATGCAGCCATCGCATTAAAGTAGATTTCCTGCGACGCTTCACTAGCGCGTCCGTCGAACTCGGATGCGGTCGTCGCCCAACCTGCCTCGAGAATGGCCAGCGTGGTGCCGGGCAAGGCCTGCTGAACGCGCGCCATATTTTCTATGGTGTATGCCATCGCCTCGTCAATGCGCTTACCTTCCCAGGCGGGATACGTATGGACGCCAACGAAGTCGAGTTCGCGCGCCAACGGTGCGCCGTCCGAAATCCACCACTCGTAGTTCTCAGCAACGCTGACTTGCTGCGTGATTGCTGCCTTGACGGATCGCACATAGCCGATCATTGCATCAAGAGGCACCATATGATCCGTCCAACTAACCAACGCCTCATTGCCAACGTTAACGGCAACGATAATGTCATCGTACTCCTGCGCTAGCGCGATCCCACGAGCAACTTCGCGAATGTTAGCTTCAGTGTTGCTGGCAAGTTCATTCTCGGGAATCGGCTCGTAGAGCCAGGCGCAACCCTCGTGATTGCTAAACTCGGCTTCTAACCAGATGCCTTGCAGCACTTTGATTGGCAGCGCTTCGGAGCGGATCAACTCAAGCGTTGTACGTGAATTTTCACCAGCGTCATACAGGCGGATCAAGCGAAAATCATGTGCGACCAAAATGCGCAAGTCCTCGAGAATCTGTGCTCTCGACGGATTGCGGGCACCGTCTCCCCGATCCGGGTGCTGCCCTTCTCTAAACCCGGAATAGGCGACCGCCATCGATTCTCTGACCAGCAGCGAATCTGGGGTCTGCTTCACAAGATCGTTATACATCGCAATGTCTGACCGCTGTGTAGCGCATCCACTGAGCAACCCGAACGCTGCTAGCGCCACCGCCCAATACTTCATACTGCTTCCCCATGTGATTGTGTTTCACCGCGGCTAGCGCGCGGCCTCATCAACACGAAAGGCAGACGACAGTTGCGCCTGTGAATCGCCGCCAATCCAGATGTGATACTCGCCAGCTTCTGTGACCCATTGATTGCGACGGCCGTAGAATCCAAGATCGTTAGGCGTCAATGTGAATTGCACCGTTATCGTGTGACCAGCAGGCACATGCACACGTTCGAAGCCCTTGAGCTCACGAACCGGACGCGTCACGCTAGCGGCGACGTCGCGAACATACAACTGCGCTACTTCGTCAATATCGCAATCGCCCGTGTTAGTGATCGAAGCCTGCGCGATGAGCGTTTCATCGGCTGCAAGGTGCTGGCTGGACAACACAAGATCGTGATACTCAACCGTGCTGTAACTTAAGCCAAAGCCGAAAGGGAACAACGGCGTGAAGCCTGCATCCAGATGATAGGCGCTCATACCCAATGAGGTCTGCGGCGCATGAGAATCGAGCGTGTCGATGTGTGCAATCGTCTCGGCTGTCGGCGGTTTGCCGGTATTTTTCTGGTTGTAGTAGATCGGTATCTGTCCAACCATCTTTGGAAAGCTCACGGGCAACTTGCCGGACGGCGTGGCATGACCTAGTACAAGCTCAGCAATCGCCGGGCCACCAAGACTGCCTGGGTGCCAGCAATACAGCACGGCATCAACGTCGTCGATCATGTTGGTGAGCGTCAGCGGACGGCCTGCCAGAATGACAGCAATAACGGGTTTGCCCGCTTCGCGCAGATGTGTAACGAGCTGCACTTGTGCACCAGGGAGATTAATGTCTGCACGCGAGTGAGCTTCCCCCGACAAAATGGATTCTTCGCCAAGAAACAGCAGAACTGCATCAGCGTTTTTGGCAGCAGCAAGCGCTGCATCGAAACCGCCGCGCTCTCGACTACGAGAATGCTCAAGCACGCGCTGGTAATCGATCTCAACACTGCCCTGACATAGTTTGCGCAGCCACTGGAGCGGTGTAACGCTTAACTCACGGTCACCGTCAAACACCCACGTACCCATCTGCTGGTAAGGAGCATCTGCCAAGGGTCCCAGCACCGCAATACGCGATAGCTGATCGGTATTGAGTGGCAACGTCGCTTTCTCGTTCTTGAGCAACACACAACTTTGCTGTGCGAGCCGTAATGCGACCGCTTGTCGTTCGGCGATTGTTGCCGGCTCACAAGGCGGCGCATCGGTGAACGGACGCTCAAACAAACCCAACCGGAACTTTGCTCGTAGAATATTTCTGACGGCATCGTCGATACGCGCGATATCTACCGTGCCTTGTTCAATGAGTTGCGGTAAATGGTGCCAGTAACACTCGCCGGCCATCTCCATATCCACGCCTGCAGTAATCGCCTCACGTGCAGAGCCTGCATCGTCGTGCGTGAGACCATGAGTCTTGAGTTGTTGCACGGATTCCCAATCACTGACGACCAGACCGTCGAAACCCCACTCGTCGCGCAGCACATCTCGCAGCAGGTAGTCATTCGCTGTCGCAGGCACCCCATCTATATCGCTAAACGATGTCATCAGCGTGAGCACACCGGCATCGACCGCCGCGCGGAATGGGCGCAAATGCACGTTACGCAACTCATTCTCCGGGATATTGGTCGCCGCATAGTCACGGCCGGCCTCAGCCGCACCGTAGCCAACGAAGTGTTTTGCACACGCAGCGATCGCCGTCGCCTCGCTTGGATTATCGGTTTGAAATCCGCGTACCATCGCAGCGCCTAGACATTCGGCCAGATACGGGTCTTCACCAAAGCTCTCAGCGATCCGCCCCCAACGCGGGTCGCGCGTGATGTCCACCATCGGCGCAAACGTCCAGTTAATACCAACGCCAGACGCCTCGATCGCCGCATGCCGCGCACCGACCTCAACTAACAACGGATTCCACGCAGCAGCTTGACCTAGCGGGATTGGCAGCACTGTCTTGAATCCGTGAATCACGTCGCGGCCAACCAGCAACGGGATCCCAAGGCGGCTGTGTTCAACAGCAATGCGTTGCAGCTCGTTGACGATATGCACATCTGCATTGTTCAACACCGATCCGACGTGACCCGCGCGGATACGCTCACCCAGATAGTCTGGTGGATGGCCCCAACTGGCATCGAGCTGCACTAACTGACCTAGCTTCTCATCCAGCGTCATTTTGCCAAGCAATTCGCTGATCCGATGCTCGGTAGGATCCGAACTATCGACAACGTGTGGACAAAAGGTGTTTATGACGGAATTGATTTCAAATCAATAAATCCATTTTTTTTGGCTTTTGGTGCCCTTATCAACAGAAAGGTGGTATGGAAAACCATGTTTAAACGATCCGCTCAACGATACTTTGTAGCCATTCACCGATACTACCCATGCCGTTAAACGTGCCTATGCACCTTGAAAATAA
>JBCBZK010000097.1:0-13204 GCA_039815365.1 Pseudomonadota bacterium
GCCCCTATACCAATAACGTGGGCAATAAAATCACCAAACCCACCGTCGCGCGTGGTAATCACCCCCGACTGCTGTAGCTCTGTGCTGATCCCGAACACAATCATCGCAGCGATCAAACGTAGGAAAAAACGACGCTCGAAGACGCCGCAGAACCAGCCTGTCAGCCCGGCAAAGGCAATACAGTGTTTCGCCTTGTCGCCTAGCATTGGAACGTCGGGCACTGCAGACTGAGGCGCCAATAACAGCGCCAACAAAACAAGCAGGATCAGAAAACCGCCGGCGAGCCAGAACCGCGCGAGCACCAGTTTGCGCATGAGCAGTTAGCCGAGGCCGGAAACGATCGGCGTCGCGGAGCGTTCCGGCGGCGTGTCGTCTCGCATGCGCGCCGCACTGTCCTCGACCTCGTTGTCCGTCTCAGGCGCCTCGTCGGCATCACCTGCCGACTCTGTGCTATCACGGATTGGCGTGCCAACAACATCGGCGCCCTCCGGAATCACGAAATCAAACACACTTTCATCAATCTCGGTATTCATACGAACGTCGGTAAACTGGATATCGGTCGTTTGCCCGAGATTGTCGCCGATTCGCATGGCGACCAATACGCCTGCATTGAACGCCAGGCGCATAACCCGGAAATCGCTTTCCTGACTGCGGCTCGCTAGCTGCACCACTAGCACGCCGTCTTGCTCCGACGCACCGTGATAGTCGAATGCTTCCAACGCATCAGTATTGCCCGACAATATTTGCGCGGGTGACTGCCCAAGCGCACCTTTTTGTTCGCGAACGTTCACCGAGTCCAAATCAAGATCCCAACTCCACAAATTCGTGCCGTCGGCGATCAAATGATTTTCATACGGGTCCCGATAAATCCACGCAAACTTCCCTGGTCTTTTGATGATCGCAACGCCGCTGGACTGTTCTTTGAGACCACCGTCAGCATCGTACGATGCTTGGGAAAAATCCGCGGCGTACGTACGCACGTTGTTCTGGAACTCGCGAAGCGTCTGCGCCCCACGCTCGCGCAGCGCATCTTCCGCATCATCTGCGAACGCGGTAAAAGGCAACAGACAGGCGGCGAACGCAATTACAGGCAGTATTTTCATGAGTGACAGTGTACCGATGTCGGATGAACGCTGAATGAACACTAGTCCTTAGGCGGCGCAGGCGCCAGAATTTCACGGCTACCGTTAGACTCGAGTGGCCCGACCAAGCCAGCATCCTGCATCGCCTCGACCATGCGGGCAGCTCGGTTGTAGCCGATCTTGAGTCGCCGCTGCACACCTGAGATCGACGCCTTGCGGGTTTCCAGTACGATCGCAACAGCCTGGTCATACAGCGCATCTTGTTCCGAGTCGCCAGGGGCCGCGCCGGCGATATCCGGCATGCCGGGCACCGGCGTTGTCGGGCCGGTCAACACTTCATCGATATAGGTCGGCGCGCCTGTCGCACACAAACTCTTCACAACTGCATGCACTTCGTTGTCAGACACAAACGCGCCATGCACCCGCTCCGGCAATGATGTGCCAGGCGGCAAATACAACATATCACCATGACCGAGCAAATTCTCCGCGCCCATCTGATCGAGAATCGTGCGCGAATCCACTTTTGCCGAGACCTGAAACGCGATGCGCGCAGGTACGTTAGCCTTAATCAATCCGGTAATCACATCGACACTTGGGCGCTGCGTTGCAAGAATCATGTTGATGCCCGATGCACGTGCTTTTTGGGCCAGACGCGCGATGAGCTCTTCGACCTTCTTACCGACGATCATCATCATGTCGGCGAGCTCATCGATAATCACGACGATAAACGGCAGCGTCGTTAGCGATGGCGCTACCGGCAATGGCTTGTCAGGATCGATCAGGTCAGGCGGCTCCCAGAGCGGATCAGCGATCGGCTCGCCTGCCTCCTCCGCATCTGTCACTTTGCGATTGTAGCCGCCGATGTTGCGCACGCCGAGTGCGGCCATCAACTTGTAGCGACGCTCCATTTCCGCCACACACCAGCGCAGCGCATTGCCCGCTTCTTTCATATCTGTCACGACCGGCGCCAGCAAATGCGGAATACCTTCGTACACCGACAGCTCAAGCATCTTCGGATCGATCATGATGACGCGCACTTCATCCGGCGTTGCTTTGTACAGCAAGCTGAGCACCATCGCGTTGATCGCCACGGACTTACCCGAGCCAGTGGTCCCTGCAATCAACAAGTGCGGCATGCGCGCAAGATCCGCGATCTGCGACGCACCACCGATATCTTTGCCCAACGCCAGCGTGAGCGGCGAATTGCTTTCATCGTAAGCCCGCGAGCGCAGAATCTCGCCAAGCGTTACAAGCTCACGTTTTTCATTCGGAATCTCAAGACCGATGACAGAACGCCCGGGGATCACTTCAACCACACGCACCGCAATCACAGACAACGAGCGCGCGAGGTCTTTCGCAAGATTCGATATCTGGCTGGATTTCACGCCGGCCGCAGGCTCAAGCTCGAATCGCGTGATGATCGGGCCCGGTTGCACCGACACGACAGAGACATCAATACCAAAGTCTTTCAGCTTAATCTCGACCAGTCGCGACATCTTCTCGAGAGACTCTTCCGAATACCCACCCTCGTGCGGCGGCGGATCGTCGAGCAACGACAAAGGCGGCAACTCGCCAGGCGCGCCGGACTCAAACAAGCGCACTTGTTTTTCCTGGTGTGCACGCACGCTGGTTTCGATTTTCGGCAGCGTAGGCTCAATACGCAGCTTACTGCGGGTTGAGGTTTTTTCACGCTCAACGCGCACGGTCTCTTTGCGTTGCTGCTGGACACGGCGCCCTTCTGCGCGATCGCGAAGACCATCGCGCCAGACTTGCGCACGATCAATCATTGCCAACACGCCCCGTCCGACATGATCCATGACAGCTAACCATGACAGCCCCGTGAACAACGAGGCAGCCGCGAACCACAGTGCAATCAACAACAACGTCGCGCCGAGATTTCCAACGACAGAGGCAAGGCCAACGCCAGCCGCCTCGCCCAGCGCACCGCCCGCAGTGCCGGGTAAATCCTGCGCCGAGAAATACAGCGTCGCCAATGCGCAGCTTGTGACCAGCGTCAGGACAAAGCCGGCGAAGCGAAGCGTGAAAGCGGTTTTATCCAAAGGCTGCGGATTTGAGCGTTCCCGATAGATCAGCCAACCGGCAAACATGACCATGATCGGAAACAAATACGCCGGCCGACCGAAAAAGACATAAGCCGCGTCGGCAAAGTACGCACCTGTGATCGAGATCGCATTGCGCACTTTTTCACCGCTGCCAGCATGCGAAAAACCCGGATCGGACGGATGGTAGGTAAACAGCGCGACGACCAGCACAACCGCAACCGTACCGAACAGGAACAACGCGCCTTCGCGCAGTGTCCGTGTTACCGTCGTTTGTAACGCTGCTGGTGCCGGCTCGGCGTCCTGCGCGTTACGTCGACGCTTATTCGACGCCGAGGCGCGCGTGCTTGCTTTGGTTTGTGCCATGTGGCTATTTTATTACAAACTGCAGGCAGAAAACGCGATAACTGCGCTCGAATGATATTTCTTGAGGTTAACCGGCGACAATGACGATACCGGCGCTCACTGCCCGCTTCCATGCTTCGATTGACGAAATACCCGCAAAACAATGGAATGCGCTGGTACCGGCGAGCACCCCGCATTTACAGCATGTGTTTTTGGCGCATGCCGAGCGCTCCGGCAGCGTCAGCGAAGCAACCGGCTGGCTGCCCTGTCATCTTGGTCTGTATGCCGATGATGCGCTAGTCGCCGCGATGCCGCTCTATCAGAAAGGCCACTCGTGGGGAGAGTTTGTCTTCGACTGGAGCTGGGCCGATGCGTATCGCCGCGCCGGATTGAGCTACTACCCGAAGTTGCTGTCGGCCGCGCCCTACACACCGGCCACAAGCAGCAAGTTGCTGGTGGATAGCGATCATCCCGACGCAGACGAATTACGTCGCACCTTGCTCAGCGCTGCGTTGCAGTTCGCCACCGAGCAACAATTCTCATCGCTACATTTGCAATTCATGGACGCAACCGATGAGGCGCTGTGTCGTGAGGCGAATCTGATCATTCGCCAGGACTGCCAGTTCCATTGGCATAACGAGGACTACACAAGCTTCGAGCATTTTCTGGGTCACTTCAGTAGCAAGAAGCGCAAGAATGTGAAACGTGAACGACGACGCGTGATCGAGAGCGGCATCACGCACACGATGGTCACCGGCGGCGAAATCACAGAAACACAAATGCGCGATGCGTGGCGTTTGTGCAGCTACACATTCGCAGCACGCGGCGGCGAACCCTACCTCAACCTCGACTTCTTCCTAACATTACTTAAGAGCGATCCGTCCCTGCTCGTGCTGGCACTGGCACAACATGAAGAGCGACATGTTGCAGCCGCTATTTTACTGCGCGAAGGCGATGCGCTATTGGGACGTTATTGGGGGAGCGAGGGCGACTATCACAGTCTGCATTTCGAGACTTGCTACTACCAGGGCATCGAGTACTGCATCAAACACGGTATTCAGCGCTACGAACCTGGCACGCAGGGCGAACACAAGGTCAGCCGCGGGTTTCTGCCAACCAGCACACGCTCGGCGCATTGGCTCGCCCATCCGCAGTTCGCCGCAGCTATCGAAGACTACGTTGATCGCGAAGCGCTCGGTGTTGAGCAATACATGCAGGACATTAACGAGCGAACACCGTTTCGACGTGGCGAGGTCACTGTCAAGAGTCAGCGTTCATGAGCCTGTATTGGCTCGGCACGCAAGGCGGCACAGACTTCCCGCCCGCGCACACGGCGTTAAATGACCCTAACGGATTACTGGCTGCCGGCGGCGATCTGTCTGAAGAGCGACTGCTTGCCGCCTATCAGAAAGGTATCTTCCCTTGGTATAGCGAAGGCCAGCCGGTCTTGTGGTGGAGCCCCGACCCACGCACGGTTCTGGCGCCCGACGCCTTCCACACCAGCCGTACGCTCAAAAAAGTGCTGCGTCGTATGCCGTGGCGAATCACCTTTAACCAGTGCTTTGATGACGTCATGATTGGTTGCGCGGCGCCACGCTCCGATCAGGACGGCACATGGATCACTGACGACATGCGATCAGCATATCGCGCGCTACATCAGTCCGGATGGGCGCACAGTATTGAGGTGCACCTCGACGATGCCTTGGTTGGCGGACTGTACGGCGTTGCTATTGATCGCATGTTCTTCGGCGAATCCATGTTCAGTCGCGTCAGCAACGCATCAAAAGTGGCGATGCATTATTTATGTCTGCAACTCGCGCAAGACTGCTTTGGCTTGCTGGATTGTCAGATGCACACGCCCCACCTGGCATCACTCGGTGCTGAGAATATGCCCCGAAATACCTTCTGCCATCTGATCGGACGGTACTGCCGCACCTTGAAAAAGTGGCGCCCGCCCCAATCTATGTAAACATCCATTGGACACGAACTGTCGGCAAGCGCTCTATGTCATTGCAATTGTCAGCGCGTTTGCGGACAATTCGCACTCATTTTTTTCGAGGTAGAAGTTTTTGGCAAAAGAAGAAGCCATTCAGATGGAAGGCGTTGTGACGGATACACTCCCGAACACCACGTTCCGTGTTGAGCTAGAGAACGGCCACAACGTGACCGCTCATATTTCGGGTAAAATGCGGAAGCATTACATCCGCATTCTTACCGGTGACAAAGTCACGGTAGAACTCACACCCTATGACCTTTCCAAAGGTCGGATCGTCTATCGAGGCAGATAGGCGTATCGACGCTGCCAGGCCAGCGTCGATCCCCCAATGATTTAGTCGTCCGACGACACCGGCAGCTGTTCGAGCTTGGGCGTCTGCTGTTCAAAATGCAGCGCAAGCTCGCCATTCTCTACCGCGACCCGCACGTGACCACCCTCAGCTAACTCACCAAACAGCAAGTCCTCTGCGAGAGGTCGCTTGATGTGTTCCTGAATAATACGGGCCATAGGTCGGGCGCCCATTGACTTGTCGTAACCGCGATCAGCAATCCAGTCGCGCGCTTCATCCGACAACTCGAGCGTGACGTTCGATTTCAGCAAGCGGCTTTCCAGCTCGACGACCAATTTGTCCACGACGCGTGCGATCGAATGTGCGTCAAGCGGTGCGAATTGGATAATCGCATCCAGACGATTGCGGAACTCGGGTGCAAAGGCCTTGCGAATGATCTCCATACCGTCGGTCGAGTGATCCTGCTGCGTGAAACCGATCGACGCACGACTCATTTCCTGTGCGCCGGAGTTGGTTGTCATCACTAACACCACGTTGCGGAAATCCGCTTTGCGCCCGTTGTTATCGGTCAACGTCCCGTGATCCATCACTTGCAACAGCAGGTTAAAGACTTCGGGATGCGCCTTTTCAATCTCATCAAGCAGCACGACGGCATGCGGGTTCTTCGAGACAGCTTCGGTCAACAAACCGCCCTGATCGTAACCGACGTATCCCGGCGGCGCGCCGATCAAGCGGGATACCGTATGGCGCTCCATGTACTCCGACATGTCGAAGCGCAGCAGCTCGATACCCAGGCTGTGCGCTAACTGTCGTGTGACTTCGGTCTTGCCCACACCAGTAGGACCAGCAAACAGGAAAGAGCCGACAGGCTTTTCTTCATCGTTCAAGCCCGACCGCGCCATCTTGATAGAGGCAGACAAGGCCTCGATCGCAGGATCCTGACCGAAAATGACCATCTTGAGGTCGCGCTCCAGACTCTTGAGCGTCTTGCGATCCGAGACAGAGACGCTCGCGGCCGGGATGCGCGCCATCCGTGCGACGATGTTCTGAACCAATTCGACTGTCACGGAGGCCGGTCGATCGTCTTCCGGTTGCAACCGCAGGTTGGCACCGGCCTCATCGATGACATCGATCGCTTTGTCCGGTAGCTGTCGATCGTTAATGTGTTTGGCCGCTAATTCGGCAGCAGCCTGCAATGCATCGTGCTCGTAGCGGATACCGTGATGCTCCTCGAAACGGCTTTGTAGCCCCACCAGAATCTGGACGGTCTCGTCGATACTCGGCTCGGGGATATCTATTTTCTGGAAACGTCTCGCAAGTGCATGATCTTTCTCAAAAATACCGCGGTATTCTTGATAGGTCGTTGAACCAATGCAGCGTAGTCGGCCGTTCGCCAGAACCGGCTTGATCAGGTTGGACGCATCCATCACACCGCCAGACGCCGCACCAGCGCCAATGATGGTGTGAATCTCATCAATAAACAGCACGGCTTGCGGTTGCTCGGAGAGCTCCTTGACGACCGCTTTCAAACGCTTCTCAAAGTCGCCACGGTATTTCGTGCCGGCAACCAGCGCGCCCATATCTAATGAGTAAATCGTCGCGTCCAGCAGCACGTCAGGCACATTTTCCTCAACGATCAGCCGGGCCAGACCTTCGGCGATGGCCGTCTTGCCGACACCGGCCTCGCCAACGTACAGCGGGTTGTTCTTGCGACGGCGGCACAGAATTTCGACGGTGCGCTCAATCTCAAGCGCACGTCCGATCAACGGATCAATGCGACCCTCACGCGCCTCACGATTCAGATCGCTGGCATACGACTCCAACGCAGACGGCGCGGGCTCACCCTCGGCATCATCGCCCTGCCCCAGATTCTCATCCGAGGCACTCTCAAACTCGCCGGAACGGCTGACGCCATGTGACAGATAGTTCACAACATCCAGCCGCGTGATGTCCTGAAGGTTGATCAGATAGACCGCCTGAGATTGTTTCTCGCTGAAAATCGCGACCAGCACATTAACGCCCGTGACTTCCTTTTTGCCGCTCGACTGCACATGGAATACGGCACGCTGCAACACGCGCTGGAACCCCAGCGTTGGCTGCACTTCCTGATCGATGTCTTCAGCCAGCTTCGGCGTCGTCTGAGCGATGACTTCGTTCAACTCACGTCGAAGACGGTTCAGGTCAGCCTCAACCGCTCGCAGCAGTTCGTGGACTTCCGGGATATCGAGAATGGCTAACAGCAAATGTTCCACGGTCATAAACTCGTGGCGCTGGTCTCTGGCGCTCTGAAACGCCTCGTTCAAACAATATTCCAATTCGCTATTTAGCATCGTTCAAATCCTGTCAAACGCCCTTATTCGGGTTCCATGGTGCACATCAGGGGATGCTGATTGTGCTCTGCCGCCTGGCTCACCTGAGCGACCTTGGTCTCCGCGACATCGTGTGTGAACACACCGCAGACGCCTTTGCCCTTGGTATGTACTTCTAACATAATGCGCGTGGCCAGCGTGCGATCGTGCGCGAAGACCTGCTCAAGAATCTGCACGACGAACTCCATCGGCGTGTAATCATCATTGAGCAACAGCACACGGTACATCGGCGGTTTCTTAAGCTTCGGGCGCGCCTCTTCGACAACGGCGCCGGTGTCGCCAATGCGTTGGTCATTATCGTCGTCGTGCTCTGCCATTTCTGCTCGCTACTGCCAGTTTGGGTTGCAATACGTGTCCGCCACAGCGGCCTTCATAGACATATGGGTGCTAGCGGTGCCAGATACAAGAGAAGATGGCTCAAGTTCCGGAACCAAACGCCACGTTGCAATTCTAACCTTTTCGAGGGTGTCATGCTGCTTGTGGGCGCCTGCCAGACTACCGTATCATTCCGTGTCTGTGTTCTGCACAGCCACTAATAATTAAGTAACCGCGCCGATTGCCTCTTGCAGCGGTCGCGGCGACAACAAAGAGTTGCCCGCTTTGAAGCCAATGCAAGCCATTAAAGGCACCGTGTGAGCACCATCGGTTCCGCATCGTTGGATAACATGCGCCAGCTTGGTGGCCATCCGTTCTGGCGCTCGGCGCAGCAGCATGGGCCGCGCATCGTCACGATCGTACTGGCGCTCTGGCTCGCGTGGCTGTTAGCCAGCGTTGTCTGGCAGCTGATCCCGCAACGCGAAGATGCACCGATCAAAGCGCCTGTCGCGGCGCAACCGATTACTGGCGGCACGAGTTCATCTGGCGGCGTCGACGTGGCACCGATTATTTCCGCGAGTTTGTTTGGTATCGCTGATATTAAAGATGAGACTCCGGGCGGTCGTGATCCGATACCGCCGACGCCTCCTGATGACCTACCTGTCGCAAGCGGCTTGCAGTTGAAAGGCACCCTGGCGTCGTCTTCTGAAAACAACGCGCTGGCGATTATCTCGGACGGGCGCGAGGAAAAACTCTATTCGCTGTCCGATTCGAACAACACGATCAAGCCAGGCATCACGTTGCATTCGGTGCAGGCCAGATCGGTCGTCGTCAATGAACGCGGCGTGTTTAAGAAAATCGAGTTGCCCGAGCCTGACGAGAACTCACCTGCCCGCCCAACACCGCGCCGCACCACGCAGCGCGCGCCCACACCGCGCCGCGACGTCAAACAGGTGCTCACCGAAAACGTCACCCAATTCACGCAGATCGTTTCACCGCGCCCGTATTTCGTTGGCGGCCAGCAACGCGGCTATCGCTTGTATCCTGGTCGTGACCGGCAGAAGTTCGCCGCATTAGGCTTGCGACCGGGCGACATCGTCACCGAGATTGACGGCACCGCGCTGAACAACCCCACGCAGGGCGCACAGATATTTAACTCTCTCGCCGACGCACAGAGCGTTTCGGTCACCATTGAACGCAACGGCAAACAACAGAACCTGACGCTGGATATCGCCCAGTTAGAAAGTGCAGGCCAGGAAGACGAATGAATAATAATTCCGTATCGCTAGCAACCCGCCGGTGGTTTTATCAGCCGGCCTGCCAATGGCTGTGTAGCTTGCTTGCTGTGTTTGTCCTTGCTGCGCCTGCGCTCGCCCAGAGCGATGACAGCATCACGCCAAACTTCCGCGACACTGACATCCGCGAAATCGTTGATGCCGTACAGACCGTCACTGGCAAGAACTTTCTTGTCGACTCGCGGGTGAATGCCAAAGTCACGCTGTACTCCAGCACACCGATGACGGCGGACGAGTTTTACGCCGCGTTTTTATCGATCCTTACGGTTAATCAGTTCCAGGCCGTTCCTGCTGGCAACCTGATCAAGATCGTGCCGATCGCACAAACGCGACAGGAAGCAGTGAAGTTTCAAAACGCCTTGCCCGATGAACTGCAAACCACAGTGATTCGACTGCAACACGTGCCAGCCGCGCAACTGGTGCCGTTGCTGCGCCCGTTGTTGCCCGCGCACGCGCACTTGGCCGCCATGCAGTCCTCGAACTCTCTGGTCATCAGTGACTCCGGGCGCAACATCCAGCGCATCCGCTATCTGATTCGTCAGATCGATCGTCCCGTCGAGTCTGATGTTGAAGTGATCCGGCTCGCACACGCCTCTGCGGACGATATTGTTACGACGGTCAACGCGTTGAATGCATCGAGCCGCGCTGATGCAACGGCAACCGGACAGGCAGTGCAACTAGTCGCTGATGCGCGCACGAATAGCGTGCTGGTGAGCGGCCCGAGCGCTACGCGTTTGAAAACACGCACACTGATTGCACAACTGGACTCGCCACAAGAAGCCGGCGGGCTGACTCAAGTGCGCTACCTTCGGTATGCACTGGCTGAGGAGCTCGCGACAAAGTTAGCCGGCCAGGTGCAATCGAGCGGCGGCGCACAAGGTGGCGGCGCGCCATCACAGCGCGCCGGTGGCGAGGTCAACATCTGGGCCGATGAGCGAACGAACGCGCTCGTGATGACCGCACCACAAGCTGAAATGCGCGAGCTCATGAGCGTCATCGACAAACTCGACGTGCGTCGCGCGCAAGTGCTCGTTGAAGCGCTGATTGTTGAGGTCACTGTCGACCGCAACTCAAATCTTGGCGTTACGTGGGCCGTCGATGGCAGCGACAGCAACACTGCCGCAGGCATCACAGACTTCAACGCCGGCGGTGGCGCGACAGTGCGTGGTGTGGGGACCGGACTACTGACCGACGACAACGCAGCAATCGCCAGCGCTATCAGCACGGGCCTGACGCTGGGTGTCGGTCGGATTGCCGACAACGGCACGAGTTTTGCCGCCATCCTGAGTGCGCTGCAAGGCGACGCAAACACCAATGTCATCTCGACGCCGACCTTGGTTACGCTCGACAATCAGGAGGCGAAAATCGAAATCGGTCAGGAAGTCCCATTCATTACCGGTCAGTTCACAAACAGCGGCGGCAACAACAACGGCGCCGTGAACCCGTTCCAGACCGTCAACCGGGAAAAGATCGGCACGTTGCTTGAGATCACACCGCAGATCAACGAGGGCAACGCGATTTTGATGAAAATCAAACAAGAGATTTCATCGTTGAGCAACAGCGCCGATGCGGTTGATTTGATTACCAACGAGCGCCTGATCGAAACCTCGGTGATTATCGAAGACGGCGGCATTCTTGTGTTGGGAGGTCTCATCGAAGATACGTTGCGAGAGTCAGACCAGCGTGTCCCGATCCTTGGCAGCATTCCCGTGCTCGGTAATCTGTTCCGTTCGCGCCGCACTGAGAAACTCAAAACCAACCTGATGGTCTTCATCAAGCCGCGCATTCTTCGCGATGGCATTAGCACGCTTGACGAGACGAACGAGAAGTACAACTACTTGCGCGATCTTCAGCAAGGGAACAACGACAAAGTACCGTTGATGCGTGATGCGCGTCGCCCTGTGCTACCGCCGTTCGAAGACATGGTCGACCAACCGCCTGAAGCCGTGCTGCCCGAGAACATCATGCAAGACGATCAAGGCGGCGAATAACCATGGCAGTCAGCAACGAAACTCTCGAAGCGACAGATGTCGATGAAGCGGTAGAGAAAAAACAACTGCCGTTTTCGTTCGCCAAGCGCCATGGAATTTTGTTGACGGAAAGCACCGAGGGCGTGCCATCGGTTTTGTTGTATCGTGCGGGCGCTTCGCTTGCGAGTATTGCAGAAGCGAGACGATTTTTCGGCGGCACAATCGCGTTGCAGCAAGTGAGCGCAGAGACGTTTGACGCTGAGCTGCAACGTGCGTTCGAACGCGGGTCGGGCCCGGCCATGCAAATGATGGACTCGCTCGACGAAGATACCGACTTGTTCTCTGTCGCCCAGGAACTGCCAGAGCAATCCGATTTGCTGGAGAGCGATGACGAGGCGCCGATCATTCGTTTGATCAATGCGCTGTTGACAGAATCGGTCAAAGAGAACGCATCGGATATTCACATCGAGCCATACGAAAACAAGCTGATTGTGCGTATGCGCATCGACGGTGTGCTTAAAGAAGTGTTGCATACCGGTCGTGGCGTTGCGCCACTGCTGGTGTCGCGAATCAAGGTCATGTCGAAACTGGACATCGCAGAGAAACGACTGCCGCAGGATGGCCGTATTTCGTTACGAGTCGCAGGGCGTGCTGTCGATGTCCGAGTATCAACGATGCCGTCCGGCCACGGCGAGCGAGTGGTGATGCGTTTGCTCGACAAACAAGCCGGCAAGCTTGATCTGGCGCAACTCGGCATGCGCAGCGAGGATCAAAACGATATTGATTCTCTGATTCACAAGCCGCACGGCATCATCCTGGTCACCGGCCCTACCGGGTCCGGTAAGACAACCACGCTGTATGCGGCGCTTGAGCGTATCAACAACAGCTCACGCAACATCATGACCGTCGAAGATCCGATCGAGTATTACATCGACGGCATTGGGCAATCGCAAGTCAACACGAAAGTGGATATGACGTTTGCGCGTGGGTTGCGTGCGATTCTTCGTCAAGACCCTGACGTCGTCATGGTCGGCGAGATTCGCGATCTTGAAACGGCGGAGATCGCTGTCCAAGCCAGCTTGACGGGCCACTTGGTGCTGTCGACGTTGCACACCAACACCGCCGTTGGTGCCGTCACACGATTGCGTGATATGGGTGTGGAGCCGTTCCTGTTGTCATCCAGTCTGATTGGCGTGCTCGCGCAGCGACTGGTTCGTACACTTGATGCCGATTCCAGTGACGCGTACGAGGCGAGCGAGTCCGAATGCGACATGTTGCGAGTCTCGCGCGATGCGCCACCAACGCTGTATCGACCACGCGATGGCGCACAGAGCTTCCGCGGGCGCTCGGGGATCTATGAGTTGGTGATGGTCGATGATCATATGCGCACGATGATTCATGACGGCGCCGGTGAGCACGAGCTTGCTGGCTTGGGTAGTAGGGTTACGATAACGGTCTTGGAGACCCTTGATGTTACCGCAGA
>JBCBZK010000114.1:0-11559 GCA_039815365.1 Pseudomonadota bacterium
CAACTTTTTTCTTGGCGACTTTTTTCTTCGCCTTCTTTTTAGCTACCTTTTTCTTGGCAACTTTTTTCTTGGCGACTTTCTTCTTCGCCTTTTTCTTAGCGACTTTCTTTTTCGCTGTTTTCTTCTTCGCTACTTTTTTCTTAGCGACGCGTTTCTTGGTGGCCACTTTACGCTTGGCAGTTACCTTGCGTTTCGTGGTTGCCTTCTTCTTCGTTGAAGATTTCTTCTTCGAAGCTTTCTTGGTAGCCATAGTTAGTTTCTCCGTGGTGGGTACCCGCAGCCGAGTATATACATAACATTGCAAAATTCCACAAAGTGCGACCAGAGTGTGACGTAGTTATATACCTGCGTTTAAAGGGGTTTGTGGCGCGTGTAGTACGTGCACGCGATAGTGCGAACGCGTTGGTACCTATTCCGTAATGTTTTGTTGTGTTGCAAGCGCGCAATTTGGTGTGCATCAAATGTGTCGCGGTCAGTGCACTGATTCGTATGTGACACGCTCGTTGATAGGCTGTGACGCCTTAAAACAAAGGCTTTCACGCAATCTGTTGTGAATACTCACCGCTGTTTGATTCGAATGATGCCACGTTCCGTTGCGATAGCATTCATGCCCACATCCCATTCATGCGTTGCGATGCATGTTGTGTGTTGCACGTTGAATCCAATGCCTATGCGCTTGCTTGCACGGCGCGTACGGTGCATACCAAAGTATCGATCGTAGTAACCGCCACCCATGCCAACGCGATTGAATTGCGCATCGAAAGCGGTCAGTGGCGCATACACGACATCGATGCGAGTTGCTGCAATGTCGTGCGATCCAAAACGCGATGTCATGATCGGTTGTGAAATGCCGTGTCGATCAATCTGCCATTTGGTGTTGTCGTCAACACGAACAAAGCGCATCAAGGTGTGTGTTTCGATGTAAGGTACGACGACCGTTTTGCCAACGGACAGCGCATGCCGAATCAATGCATTGATGTTTGCTTCGTCGTGTGTGGCAACGTAAGCAGCAACGCAGGTTGCCTCTTGGTACCACCGACACTGTTGCAGCTTTTGGCATAACAGCGCGCTGCGGTAGTTACGCTGCGCATTTGTTAACTGCTCACGTGCTACACGACCCAGAGAACGGGCGCGGCTGCTGTCAATGGCGTCAAGATTTTGGCTAGTCATGGGGAAAGTGATGCCTCCCGCCTGTGCCGTCTCCGGCTACCACTCTCGAACCTGAGAGTAAGGTGGGGTCAACCACAACAGAAAAGGCTTTCCGAACGGGTCGGTAGTGCACACATCTGTCTAAAAGCATAACCCCGAGGTTAGATAATTAGGGTCGAAAGGCTTCGAAACCGGTGTCGAACACTGCAGAAGGCATCAATCTGGATTGTTGCACGCTTAGCCCGGGACTGCCAATTGACACGACCAAAGCTGCGGTTCAGGTCACAAATCCAGCTGTTGCGTGTCGCTCAAGACACTGTCCGCGCGGTCACCCAGCGCCTTGAGGCGTGTGCTGAGTGTGCTGTCGATGTTGGCCTCACGGCTTTGCGACAGCAGTAGCTCATTGGACATGTTCAACGCAGCCATGACCGCGATACGGTCAAGGCCAACCACTTTGCCACTATCGCGGATCATGCGCATTTGTTGGTCGAGGTGTGTTGCTGCGTCTAGCAGATGCGTGCGCTCATCAACAGGGCAGGCGACCTGATATTCCTTATCGAGAATGCGTACCGTGACTTCTGCAAGGTTGTCTGACATGTCAGGAGCCATTTTCCATTGCTTTGAGGCGACCAATCATCGCTTCAACGCGACCTCGGACAAGTTCGTTTTTCTGCAACAAGCTGGCGCGTTCGGTGATCAGCGTGTCTTGACGGGTCTTTAACGAACGGTTCTCTTCCTTGAGCTGGTCGCAGACGCGGACGATGTCGTCCATTCGGGCTTCCAGGCGCTTTAGTTCTTGCTCAAAGATGTGGTTGCTATCGCTCACGCAGCCAATATAGAGACGCGACCGGTTAGCGTCAATCTTGTCGAGGATTTGCGCGCTTATCTCGTGTCTTCGCCTGTGGGCTGAATGGCGCACGGTGGTATCATGCACCCCCGTTAATAAACCTGTAGTGGTGAGTGCATGGCGCAGGATCACGCCAGCGATTTTGATCGGATCGAGCAGCTGTTAGCCAGTTGCGATATCGACGTTACCGCATCCGAGGCGGATGGCCGCTTGCTGAGCCTGGCAACGATGTTGGGCGAGGATGCGGTTCCGGTGTGGCTCAATGAGTTACGCCGGGGTAGCAGCGCAACAAGTATTCCAGCGGCATTGTCAGAGCTCGCGCGCGCTGGTGTCGAGCGTATCGCTGTGCTTGAGAGCGGCGAGTCTTTGCCCGCTTTGTGTTTGCCAGACGATGCTGATGATATTCGCGATCGCGTCGAGAGTCTGGTTGGTTGGGCCACTGGCTTTCTAAGCGGCCTGGGTGAGGCGTCGGCATTGCGCGGATCTTCTGCTCGGGAACGCTTGGAGAAGGCACCTTTGTCTGAGCTGATTGAAGATCTGACGCAAATCACCCGCGCGGAAGTGGATCTCGCCGACATTGAAGAAGACCTGGAGGCAGCCGAGTCGGCCTACATCGAAGTGGTTGAGTTCTTGCGTGTGCTCGCGCAACTGTCTTATGAAGAGCTGTTACCCGTGCGCTCGGTCGATACTGCGCCGGGCGTGCACTAACGCCGACAAAAAGAATACAAGGTAGATTGGATGAAATCCGCTGAGTTTGCGAGACGACGAAAGCAACTGATGAAGATGATGGGCGACGACAGCATCGCGATCATTCCCGCCGCGCCCATCCGTGCCCGCAGCAGGGATATCGACCATCGCTACCGCCAGGATAGCGATTTTTACTATTTAACCGGGTTCTGTGAGCCCGAGGCTGTCGCCGTGTTGATACCCGGTCGTCGCGGCGGCGAATTCGTCATGTTCTGCCGCGAGAATGATCGTGAACGTGAACTGTGGGATGGCAGTCGCGCCGGTCAAGAAGGTGTGATCAGGGATTTTGCCGCGGATGATGCATTCCCGATTACGGATATCAACGATATCCTGCCCGGATTGATGGAGCATGCGCAACGCGTGTACTACACGATGGGTCACTATCCGGAATTCGACATGCAAGTGACCGAATGGGTCAATGCGTTGCGCGGTCGAAACATTGCCGGTATTGACGCGCCCTATCAGTTCGTCGCATTAGATCATTACCTGCATGACATGCGCCTGTATAAGAGTCGTCAGGAGATCTCACAAATGCGCCGTTCGGCAAAGATTGCGGTTGCGGCGCATAAGCGTGCGATGCGCGCAGTTCGACCGGGCATGTTTGAGTACGAGCTTGAAGCTGAGTATTTGCACGAGTTTCGTCGTCAGGACAGTTGTCCGTCGTACCCTGCCATCGTTGGCGGCGGCGATAACGCGTGTGTGTTGCACTATATCGAAAACAGCGCTGTGCTAAACGATGGTGACCTTGTACTCGTCGACGCGGGCTGTGAGACCGGCATGTATGCGTCGGACCTTACGCGCACCTTTCCGGTTAACGGGCGGTTCTCACCGGAGCAACGCGCGATTTACGATATTGTCCTCGAGTCCCAGCTTGCCGCGATCGACAAAACACGCGCGGGTAATCACTGGAACGAACCGCACGAGGCGGCTGTGCGTGTCATCACGAAAGGCCTGAAAAAACTTGGATTGCTTGATGGCGACCTACGTCAGTTGATTCGCGACGAGGCGTACCGGGCGTTTTTCATGCATCGCACCGGCCATTGGATCGGTATTGATGTGCATGATGTAGGCGACTACAAAGTGGATGATGCATGGCGGTTGCTGGAGACTGGCATGGTGACCACCGTAGAGCCCGGAATCTATATCGCCCCGAACGCGCGCGTGAAGCGCTGCTGGCAAGGCATTGGTGTGCGCATTGAGGATGATGTGGTCGTGACCAATGGTGACCCTGATGTCTTGAGCAAAGGCCTGGTCAAAGAGGCTGACGCGATTGAGGCTTGGATGCATCGCAGCGCTGACAGCGCCGCAGCCTAGGCCGCTCCCATCATGACGCGCGACACATCTGATTTCGATATCGCTATCGCCGGTTCTGGTCTGGTCGGACTGACTTTGGCCTTGGCGGTTGCCAAGGCAGCGCCTTCGCTACGAATCGTTGTGATTGATCCAGCCTTGCCGCAACCCCAGGCGGACGATACGCCTGTCGGCCTTCGAGTGTCTGCATTGACGCCCGGTAGCATTGAAAATTTCAAAGCATTGGATGTGTGGTCTGCCATGCCGCACACGCATTACCAGCCCTACACGACCATGCGCGTATGGGATGCCGGTGTCGATTGCGGCGAGGGCGTTTGTTTCGATGCAGCTGCGATGGGTGTAGCGCATCTGGGCAGCATCACTGACAACGTCATGTTGCGCGAGAGCTTATGGCAGCGTTGTATGGCATCAAGTGGCATCAGTAGTGTTGAGCAGGCGGTCGCCGGCATCCAGGTGTCTTCCCGACATGTCAGTATCGAATTGAGCGACGGCGCTACGATCAATGCCAGTCTCCTTGTGGGCGCAGACGGCCGGGCCAGTCGGATCCGTGATTTTATGGGTGTTGATACTATCGGTTGGTCTCATGATCAACAGGCATTGGTAGCTCATCTGTTACCGGATACCGATCATGACGGGTGTGCGTTGCAGCGATTTCTGCCTGACGGGCCCCTTGCTTTGCTTCCGCTTCCGGACAAACGTGTATCGCTTGTGCTGAGTACGACGCCAGATGAATGCGCGCGCTTGCAAGCTCTGGAAGACGCACGTTTTGAGGACGCGTTGACCGAGGCGAGCGATGCGGTGCTTGGTCGTTTGCGCCTTGATAGTGCGCGTGCGTCATTCGCGCTCGAAAGTCGCTATGCGCGCGAGCCTATTGCTCAGCGTTGCGCATTGGTCGGCGACGCAGCGCATGCTGTACATCCGCTCGCTGGCCAAGGCGCGAATCTTGGTTTCGCTGACGTTGCTGTGCTGGCGACAGTCATCGATGATGCGTTGCGTGCCGGTCAGGACATTGGAGATGCACCCGTGTTGCGTCGCTATCGACGCGCACGTTCGGCGGACAATTTGACGACCGTCTACGGTCTGGATCTTATTAACCGGTTGTTTGCACGCGGCGACGGGACATTTGCAGAAGCTCGTCGGCGAGGAATGCGGTGGTTCGATCGTATTGGTGTTGCGAAACATCTGGCTGCTGGTCACGCGATGCGCGGTGGAAGATTGCCAAGAGGTGCTCGCGAATGACTAATAGATATGTTCATGCCATCGCAGCGTTATGCGCCCTGGTTGGTTTTGCCATTTTCGCCTATAAGTGTTTCGTGCTGGGGTTTCCGCTGCGCGCAGATGATAGCCGCGCCGCATGGACGATCGAAGCGTCGCTGAGTTTCGAAGCGCGACCTGGTCCGATCAAAGCTGAGATCAAAGTGCCGGCTTTGACGCCGGGGTTCTCGACGCTGTCGGAGAACAATGTCTCTGGCGGCTACGGCTTTGATCTTGACTATGTGTTGGGCGGGCGCAAAGCACGCTGGGCGATTCGCCGCGCTTCGGGCGAACAGCGATTGTATTACCGCGTTGTAGTGTATGAAGACCCCACGATCGAAGAGGCCGACACGACACCCGCATTTCCGAACCCGCCGGATCTGCCCGAGCCGATTCGCACCGCCGCTGTTGATCTGATGGACACCGTTCGCGCGCAGTCTGCCGATGCCGATACGCTCGTCTCGACATTGCTAAAGCGCGTGAACGATCCAAGCCCTGATGCCAATGTCGAGCTACTGTTTCCCGAGTCGATGGGTTCGCTGCGCCGCGCTGACCGCCTGACCGATTTGCTTGCGTTGGTGCGCGTACCCGCACGTCCATTGCGCGGTCTGTTATTGGCTGATGAGCAACGTAATTCGCCAGTACGTACCTATCTGGAAATCCACAACGGTGTCGATTGGCGTTACTACAACGTGAATACCGGCGAAGCAGGGTTGCCCAATAATTTCTACGCCTGGTGGCGTGGTGCGAACGCGCTTGCAGACGTGCAGGGGGGCAGCAATGTCGACCTGAATTTCGCTGTGCGGCGCAGTCAGTTAGACAGTCTAGACGTTGCCTCGCAACGCGCGGAACGTAGAGGTTCGGTGATTGTCGATTTTTCACTGTTCAGCTTGCCGATTCAGACGCAAGCGGTGTACGCGGTGCTACTGATGATTCCGATCGGTGCGCTGGTGATGGTGTTGTTGCGAAACTTTGTGGGCATTCAGACCTTTGGCACCTTCATGCCGGTGTTGATCGCGCTGGCGTTTCGCGAAACGGACTTAGTGGCAGGGATTTTTCTATTCAGTTTGCTGACTGGCATGGGCCTTGCCATTCGATTTTTGCTGGAGCGCTTGCGCTTGTTGCTGGTGCCGCGACTGACTGCTGTTTTGATCATCGTGGTGATTTTGATGTTGATTGTCAGCATCGTTGCGCATCGTCTTGGTCTTGAAACCGGATTGTCAGTTGCGCTGTTCCCGATGGTCATCATTGCGATGACGATTGAGCGTATGTCGATCGTCTGGGAAGAGCGCGGCGCGAGCGACGCGATCAAGGCGGGCGTCGGCAGTTTGCTCGTTGCCGCGTTTGCCTATTCTGTTATGGGTATTGATGCGTTGGAGCACCTGATCTTTACGTTCCCGGAATTGCTACTCGTCGTGCTGGGTATCGTCATGCTCACGGGTCGCTATACCGGGTATCGCTTGCTTGAGTTGCCGCGCTTCAAGGCACTGGGCGGTCGCTGATGTTTTGGGGTCGTGACCTGAAGAAAAAAGGCGTGCTCGGGCTGAACGAGCGCAACGCCGACTACATCATGCAGCTGAACCCACGGCGACTATACCCGCGCGTCGACGACAAAGTGTTGACCAAGAATCTGGCAATTGACGCTGGCATGGCGGTGCCCGAGTGTTACGCCGTGGCCTGCAGTCAGGCCGACGTCAATCGCCTGCCGGAAGTGCTTAGTGCGCGAGGCAGTTTTGTCATGAAGCCGGCAAACGGCAGCGGCGGCGACGGCATCATTGTTGTCGATGCGCGTCGCGGCGACCGTTATCGGCAGATCAATGGCATGTTGATCGAAGAAGCCGCCTTGTTGCACCACGCATCCAATATCGTCGGCGGGCAGTTTAGCCTTACCGGTGGCGCCGATACCGCACTCATTGAGTATCGCGTTCGTTTCGATCCGGTGTTTGACGAAATCTCCCACCAAGGCGTGCCGGATATCCGGATTATCGTGTATCGCGGCTACCCAGCGATGGCAATGGTGCGCCTGCCGACGCGTCAGTCGGGCGGCAAAGCCAACTTGCACCAAGGTGCTGTGGGTGCAGGCATTGATCTGTCGACAGGCGTTACGTTATCGGGTTCGTCGGGCAATGCGCTGATTGAATTGCACCCGGATACGCAGGTGAGTGTCGCGGGCAATCAGGTGCCGCATTGGGACCGCATCATGGAAATCGCAGCACTCGGGTATGAAGTGTCAGGGCTAGGCTATCTTGGCGTTGATATCGTTATTGACGAGGCGCTAGGGCCGTTGATGTTAGAAATGAACGCACGTCCCGGCCTGAATATACAAATTGCCAATGGACACGGGCTCAAGCCGCGCTTCGCATTGATTGATCGTTGGCTTAAAGAGCAACCCGATGCACAAATTCCCGCAGCGCGTGCTGCAACGAGTGTGGCTTTGATGCGCGAATTTTCAACACCGCTCCGTACAGCGGTAGCCTGAGGGTTCACGCTGTTGCAGATTCGCCGTGGTACGACGATTTCCGGAAGCGAGCCGTTTACGTCCGCATGTTTTAGTAACGACGGCGCAGCGATTATCACAACAACGGCTCAGAACACCGAATGTTGGGACGCGCACACGGGAGAAGCGCTCGCCGTCCAATCGGCGCCACATCGCGGAAATGCGTGCAAGGCGTTTGCGCTACGGTGGATAGCAGCTGGCAAGGGCGCTGCGAATGACTTTGGTGGTTTCGCGGTGGTCGATCGCGACTCCAGCAGCGATATAGGATTTATTCGTGAGCCTTTCCCGGACATCTGTGGCGCGACGAGTTCTCCCGATGGCCGGTATGTCGCTATTGGCTATCAGCACGGACGGTTGCGTGTCGAGACTCTACCGCAGGCCGAGCCGCTATTCCTCAATGGACACAGCACTTCGATGAATAATCATATGCATCAGAACTCCATCGAGTATCTGGAGTTCGATAGCAGCTCCCGGTTGCTGATATCAAAAGCTGAGGAAGATGGTTCTCCAAAATTGTGGGATTTGCAGCAACGGCGACAGAGCTGCGTTTGGAACGGCAAGCCAGCGTTTCAAATGGCGTACGCGGTCGCACTGAATGAAGTCACTGACAGCACTATTGATACGATTCGGTTTAGTCCCGTCGATGCCGCATTTGTGTGTACCCATCGGTCACAAAAAACCGCGCAAATCTATGTGCCTCAGGCTAATTAAGAGTATCGAAATATGAAGTTGCGCCGCGTTCGCAGTAATCAAGCCGATCACATTCAGATCGAAAACCATGCGGGCTGGATCAATCTCGATCGAATTGAAAATCTAGTCTCGTTTCTGGGCAGGGAGCTCAACAGCGCAAGCTCTGATGATGTGCTGGCAATTCTAGCGCTGGACGTGGCGACGCTCGCTCAGCTCCAATCGATGATCGATCAGCTGACACCGAAGGCTGATGAAACGGTTCAACCAATCCTGCCGATCGCTCCTGCGTCTTTTCGCGATTTCATGTTGTATGAGAAACATGTCATTGACGCATCGCGCGGTTACACGAGGCGCTTTATGCCAGGAGCCTACCGTATCACGCAAGTTGTAGAGAAAGTGACAGGCAGGCCGTTCAGGAAGTTTCGCCCTCATCCGTTGTGGTATCAACAACCGATTTATTATCTGAGTAACCATTTGAATTTCGGTGTTTGTGGTGATGAAATTGCCTGGCCTAGTTACAGTCAGGCATTGGATTATGAATTGGAGATAGGCGCTGTGATCACCAAACCGTTGTTCAACGCGACGGCTGAAGAAGCAATCGCTGCGATTGGTGGTTTTGTGGTGCTCAATGATGTGAGTGCGCGTGATATCCAGAAGCAGGAAATGGATAGCGGTTTTGGCCCGCAAAAGGCAAAGCATTTTTTCTCAACGATGTCATCAACCGTCGTTACGGCGGACGAGATTTTGCCGTATCTCGACGACCTCAACGCAAGCGTTGCTATTAACGGCGTCGACGTAGCTCGATGCCATTCGAGCGGTATGCAGTTTAGCTTTGGAGACGCGGTTGCATTTGCGTCCAAAGACGAGCAACTTCATCCCGGCGAGTTTTTTGGCTCGGGCACACTGCCCGGTGGTGGTGGTATGGAGAATGGCCATTGGCTCAAACCGGGAGATACGGTTACTTTGAAGATTGATCGGATTGGTGAGTTGTCCAACCGCATACAGAGCAGGGGGACCGTATGAGGGTCGTCGATCTTTCGAAAGCGATCGAATACAACCGCGAAGATCCACCGTTTATGCGGGTTAAGATTAAACACAAGAAGCATTGGATCGCACGTTGGCTCGTACGCGCGCTCGGTTTGCCATTCAAGCTCATGCCGAAAGACTTCGTTGGTTGGGCTGATGACACGATCACACACATGGGCGTTCACAGTACGACCCACATCGATGCGCCGTGGCACTATGGACCAAAGAGCGGTGAACCTGGGCAGCAGACGGACGCACTGACGATTGAGCGCATTCCTTTGGACAAGTGTATTGGGCCGGGCGTTGTGATTGATATGGCGCACAAGGAAGACGGCAGTGTCATTACTGTAGATGACATCAAGGATGATTTAGCGAAGTCAGGTGCGCGCGTCGGTGAGGATACGATCGCACTTATTCGAACAGGTCGAGATCGTTTTCAAGGTACGAAGGAATACTGGAAGCGTGGCACGGGAATGGGCGCAGACGCCACCGAATGGTTGATTGATCAAGGCTGTACAGTCATGGGTATCGATCAATGGGGTTGGGATGTACCGTTTCATCATCAGATCACTCAGGCTAAAGACGCAAGACGTGATGATCTGTTTTGGGAAGGGCATCGTATTGGTCAACGCCGACCGTATTGGCAAATGGAACAGCTCGCAAACCTGGGTGAACTGCCGGCGGATGGGTTCAAAGTCTGCGTGTTTCCTTTGAAGCTGGTTGGTGCGTCGGCGGCGCCGGCGCGTGTTGTCGCTTTGTTCGAGACGTAGGTTCATCCGCTAAGGCAATCATCGCTCGGTCGCGCGTGCGTTGATATTCATCAGTCGATTCTCGCGTTTTCGGCATCTACCTGTACCTCAGACCGATTGTCGGACCGCTAGTCGCAGCTTGCGACCCAGCTTTCCGGTTCTTTCGCACATCGTAGCCGAGACGCGCATTGCGTCATTTTTGCTGCAACGAACGTCATCACCATTTCCTGATCAACGATGTTATCCGCCATGTTGTAGGTAGCGGCTTTTAGTAGGGTGCCACCGCCGGCGACCGAAAAGCGATCGATGCTCGATGTCATTGGGCCCGGCGTGCTTTCAGGTACATAAAAATAGTTCTGCACGAAGTTCTCAACATGTGATTGCGCCGCGCCACTCACGATGCCCCAGTCTTTTGGGCACACGCCAGGGTACTGTGTGAAGTCGGGTAATTCGGCGGTTGCCTTAGCCACTTGCTGAACGTCTTTCGCAGCAGCGCTCGTTGTATCACTGGCCACCTCAAGACTGTTTGCTTCCTGGTCAGACGTGCCACAAGCCGTGGTTGCCAACAGCGCAATCAGGAGCAGTAGATATCGAATGTTCATCATCGTTAGTGCCTTCGTCGTGTCGTGTTGCTGCCGGTCGGCTTTGTCTCAATGACAAGCGCCTAGCTAACACGGTGCCGAATTGGAGCGCTGCGTGCAAACGAACGATTGCAAACGAACGGCTGCAAACGCGAACTGCGCGTATCGCGTGACAGCGCTGCGTAACGAACCACTATCCGTAAGCGGCGTCGTCAAAGGTCGGCGAAAAATCACCCATCGTGCGTGCCTTTTGCATCGTCTGGCTCAGGTCAATGTTGGCCAACTCGAACAGCATGTCGAAACTGTCGATCACGTAGTAGATCGGCTGATAGTTATCGATACGAAATGGCGTGCGCAACACATCCAGCACATCGAATGCACGTCGCTCTGGTTTAGGATGGTCCAGCGCATACTCGAGCTCGCCGGGTGACGAGCATATGCCAGCACCATATGCGCGCAATCCATCATCACTGTTGACCAAACCGAACTCGACCGTAAACCAGTACAGTCTTGCCAGCATTTTCCTGCCAATGTCATCGGCAGCCAGACCCGCAATGCCGTACGCGTGGGTGAATTCACCGAAGCGTTGATCAGTCAGGTGTGGCGCGTGACCGAAAATTTCGTGGAAAATGTCGGGCTCTTCGAGGTAGTCCAGCTCGCGAGCGTCTCGAATAAACGATGCAGCCGGGAACTGTTTGTTGGACAGCA
>JBCBZK010000034.1:0-28436 GCA_039815365.1 Pseudomonadota bacterium
AACTGCAGGTCATGGCTGAGCAGGCGCGTCAGATCGACCATCGCAGTACCCATAATGGTGCCGGTACCCATCGCGATGGCTTGCGCCGCACCCCAGATACCCATGCGTACGCCTTGTCTGCCTTCGGCGCCCTGATTGACAAGGTTCATCATGCTGCCTATCGCGGCAACGGCGAAAATGCCGTTCGCGAGCCCCATCAGCATGACATTGAGTTGCAGCGGCCAAAACTCTGTGCGCGCAGCGGACGCCACGAGCCCGGCAAGGCATACTGCCGAAGCCAGGCAGCCAAAGACGGCGCCGTGACGCAGCGCGCCAATATAGCGACTGCCTAACGCACCGATGGCAATCATGCCGATCAGCACGCCTTGATGATGCGCGGCGCTGAGCTTGGTGGAGTCGGCAACGCCCATGCCAAACACCGCACCTGCGAATGGTTCCAACACAAGATCCTGTGCGCCGTAGGCAAACATCGAGATACCGACAAACAACGCGAACAATCGCGTTTCGCGCTCGGCTAACACTTCACGCAGCGCCGTCATGAACGGCACTTGCGTTTCCGCGTTTACGCTAGCATCGGGAACGTTTGCATAGCGGTATTCGATTCTGCCAACGGCGATCGTCGCGAGTACGAAAGCGCCCAGACAAATGCCGGCGATCAGCCAGAACATGCGCTGCATGCTGAATGGCGTCAGCAGCTCGCCCGCAATGACAGTGGTGACGATAAAGCCACCGATCATCATGACCCATGTGATACAGGCCGCCGCTGCACGTCGCGACGGTGCCACTTTAGCGGCGATGAGAACAAGCAGTGACGTACCGCTGGCGCCTACGCCTGCGCCGATGAGTACAAACGCGGTCACCGCAAGCGCAATGCCGGCGCTCGTGTGAATGCTGAGCAGCCATGTCGCCGCAGCGGCAAGTGTGCCGCCAATGGCCAGGACAAACATACCGCCAATGATCCACGGCGTGCGTGAGCCGCCGGTATCGGAGCCGTGACCAAAATGTGGGCGCATTAACTGCATCACGTAGTGCACGGCGAGCAGTCCGCCAGTGAGCAACGCTGGCAACGCAAGCTCAACGGCGATGATGCGGTTAACGACAGATGTCATCAGAACAAAGATTGCGCCGAGCGACATCTGGACGATGCCAAGTCGTACGATTGCAAGCCAGGGCAGACCGTTCATGACGCAATCGTGCGTAATGCAAACGCACAGACCATCATGCCGCTCACAAACAGAACGATGCCTGTCGCGTTGTACCACGGCGCGTGTTTCATCGGATCGCTGAGCAAGCGCGGCATCAGCGCCGCTTGCGCGATGACGATGGCAAAGATAGCAGTAGAAAACAGCGGTGCCTGCCAATGCCACAGCAGTGCGGCAACGATCAGTTGCGGCACTAGCATCACAACGCAGGCTAAACGAGCAGCGGCAGGCGCGCCGAGCATCGCTGGTAATGATTTGAGCCCCATCGCCCGGTCACCACTGATCGATTTAAAGTCATTCAGCGTCATAATGCCGTGAGCACCGATGCTGTAGAGCAAGGCTAGCCCAATATTGGGGTAGCTCGGCAGACCGCCACTCATGACCGCGGCCGCCGTAAACCAGGGAAGCCCTTCGTAACACAGGCCGCAGGCGGTGTTGCCATACCAGCCATTGCGTTTGAGGCGAAACGGTGGCGCGCTATATGCCCAGGCTAAAGCGAGGCCTAACGCGGCTGCCGCGAAGACCCATTTGCCCAGCATGGATGCCACCACCATCGACAGGACAGACCAAGTAATGGCGAGTCCCAAACCAAAGCGCACGCTGACGCGACCGGACGGAATAGGGCGGTTCGGCTCGTTGATCGCATCGACATGGCGATCGAACCAGTCGTTGACCACCTGACTGGTACCGCACAAGAACGGCCCGGCCAGGACGACGCCGCCCAACAGGAAGGGCAAACGGCTCTGAATGTTGACGCCAGAGGCAATGACACCGCATGCAAAAGCCCACATAGGCGGAAACCACGTAACAGGTTTCAGCAATTCCAACACGGACAGCCAAAATGGCGGCGTGTTGAGTCGGGCAATGCTAGTTTCACGCATACCTGAACGGTATAACGGCAACTACAAAGCGTCAATTAAAATTGACACTTTTAGTGTCAGATAATTATGAAAACAGGGCGAAAACGAAAAAACTGACGCTGCAAAGTGTCGCGTTACTCACTATCGACGCTGTTGTCGTCGTTGTTTAGTCCGTGTCTGCGCAATTTGACATAAAGACTCTGGCGGCTGAGTCCGAGCACATCGGCGGCTGATGCCCGATTATCGCCGGTCAGTTTGAGCGCTGCCTCGATACACATTTTCTCAATGATATCGGTAGTTTCGCGTACTAACTCTTTGAGCGGAACGCGCCCTACCAGTTCTGTCATCTTCTCCACCGACGCCGGTAATGACTCATTTTCTTCAATAATCTTGCTGCCATCGTTTTGCATGATGGCGCGGCGCACGACATAGCCGTAGCGCGGTTGCTTGTCGCCATCCAGTGCCACGGCAGAGAGCTCTACATCGATAGGAGCGCCGTACTCGACATTGATAATCGTGAAAAACTGTCTGACGCTACCGCGTTGTTGCAGGTTTTTGCGCAGCACGTTGACGTCTACGCCCGGTCGGCCAACCCATTGGTCAAGCGGCTGCTGCATCAGCTGGAAGTCCGATGCGACCTGGCACATTTCCACAAAAGCCTTGTTCGTAGAAACAATTTGGCCGGCATGGTCTGTAACAACAACACCATCGCTGCTTTTTTCGAGCAGGTCGAGTAGCAGATTGTCCTGATCGTGATGCAGTCTGCCCGAGCGTGCGTTGTCGTCGCTGATCAATCGCAGCATCAACAGTCGTGCGTTATCGCGTTGCAGTTGTACGGCGCTGATCCAGATGTCGCGGTCTTCGCTCACGCTCTTGACCTGTAGTCGACCCTGTTTGCCGGTTGCGCGTACTGTCGCAACGAGCTCATCAATCTCCGAGTGGCTTTGCGATGAAAAGCTGTTGTGCAAGTTACGTCCGACGATGCGCGTCACTTTCTCATTCAGCAAAGTGCCCGCAGCGGGGTTTGCCTCGAGTACGCGTCCGGTTTGTGGATCCATAATCAGAATCGCTTCGCCGGTATTCTGGAACAACACGCGGTACCGCGTTTCTGCTTGCTGTAGACGTACATACTCACTCTCAATAGAGTGCTGCATATCGAGCAGTTGCTGCTGCATGTCGGATATCGGGCGCAGGTCTTTACCCAGCGCCAGCGTCATGTCGCCATCGCCGGCACGAATCGCCAGATACAAAATTGGGACATCGAGTTTCTGGTCCGACGGATGGTTCACCTGTCGCCAGCGACGGTCACCATTGGCTGAATTCGCCGCTGCGATCAGGCGCTCGATCTTCAGGCTGCTCTCCGACGTAACCGTTTCAAGCCAGGGTTTTCCGATCCATGAGTCGGCCAGCCAGTTCAGCGGTCGATCGCCGCCGTAAGCCACGTCGACGATGATATTGTCGGCGTTCAACAGCAGGGTGATGTCGTGCGAGGCACCGAGCAGTTCTGCAATAGAGTCATGACTGAGCTCCTGCAAGGCACCCTGATTGCTCTTAAAAGGAATCACCCGAGAGAGCTCGCGGCGCGCACTGAGGGCAGAGTAGTACGCGCAGGGTGAATCACGGGCCGGTTTCTCGCTTGGTCCCGAGTAATGCTTCTGTTTGTTCTACGATCGAATCAATATCGTCACTGACCAAGTCAAAGGTCGCCTCGTCGAACAATTCAGGTTGCGTGCTGATGAGCTGGCCGCCCGCGATGATCTTGACATCCGGGTTCACTGAATGCGTGCGCGCTTCATTGACTGCTGACTGAACCGTCGAGAAATTGGTTGCTGCACCTATAGAAATTCCGATGACGTCACAGTGTTCGCTGCGCACAAGTTCAATGAGTTCGCGCGTATTGCGTGATGCGCCCGACCAAACGTGCCAGCCGGCGGCACGGAAATGCTCAACAGTGAGGTACATTCCGAAGGTGTGTTGTTCGCCAGGCACCGTGGTCAAAATGATCGCTGGTGCGTCGACAGATTTCTTCGGGCCGGTGACCGGGAACAAGGGTGCCGTCGTCGCAAAAATGTGACGGATCTTCATCATTGCGATCGTTACTTCGGCGAAGCTGCACTCGTCTTCCTCCCACATTTCACCCAGATGGCGGGCCGCCGGCGTCAGCAGGCTGCCGTATATCTGCACTAAGGTGTAGCCACGCTGGCGCAGGAAATCTATGGTCTCGCGCGCATCGTCAGGCTTAGGCGATAGCAGCATTGTGACGAAACCGGTGACATCAATGTCGTCCGCGGTAGCAGTCGCAGGAGTGAAGTCAGTCGCAATTTGTTGGCTTTGAAAAGACATTTGCAGACGCGGAATGATCTCGCTCTCAATCAGTGTCGGAATCTCTGCAAGCTCCTCGCTGGCACCGTTGGGCCGTTGCTGCAGCAAGCGCTTACTTCTCTGTACCAGTCGCAGGAAAAACCCCTTGCGATCCAGCTCATTTTGCCCCGTGTTCATTGCCATTCTCCCCAAGAATGATCTGCAGAATGCAGTCCTTCGGAATCATAGCACTGAGCATCGAAACAGCCCTCAGTAGACAGAGTTTCGACACTATTGTCAATTTTTTCTGACGTATATATAAGTTGACACTATATGCCGGCAGCCGTACATTCGTCGTGTGCACAGATGCAGCGAGGCTCTGACGCACGAGAACTTTGGAGAGACGACCCGAAATGGCGAACCGCGAAGCCCTTTCTCATCAAATTGAACCTTTGTATACGCCGGCTCAGAGGGCGCGTCGTGATGCGACCCGCTGGACGTTGGTGCAAGGCGTGTTGGCGCCCGTACAATTTTTGGTGTTCCTGGTCAGTCTCGGTCTAGTGCTGCGATTTCTGGCCACGGGCAATGGTGAGTCAATCGCCGCGATCTCTGTCGTTATTAAGACCCTGATTCTCTACGCGATCATGATTACCGGTGCTATCTGGGAGAAAGTCGTGTTCGGGCAGTACTTGTTCGCGAAGGCATTTTTCTGGGAAGACGTCTTCAGCATGCTCGTGTTGGCGTTACACACACTCTATATATCCAGCCTGTTATTCGGCTGGTTCAGCGTGACTGAGCAGATGTACATCGCGATAGCGGCGTATGCCACCTATTTGATCAATGCCGGACAGTTTCTGTGGAAGCTGCGCCAGGCGCGTTTGGCAACGCCAGCGGCGCCGGCTCATGTGGCAGGCGGGTTAGTGTCATGACGACCTCTGTACTGCAGCCGCTGGAGAATTTGCGCCAACCGCAGGACAACGTGCTGCGCGAGCGCGGCCAACGAGAGGTTTTTTGTGGCCTGACGGGCATCGTTTGGATGCACCGCAAAATACAAGATGCGTTTTTCTTAGTCGTAGGTTCGAGAACCTGCGCACACCTAATCCAGTCAGCCGCGGGCGTCATGATCTTCGCGGAGCCGAGGTTCGCCACGGCAATCATTGACGACCGCGACCTGGCTGGGCTTGCCGATGCGAATGAGGAGCTTGATAGAGAGGTGGAGCGACTATTGTCGCGGCGCCCCGATATTAAGCTCCTGTTCCTCGTCGGATCTTGCCCATCAGAGGTCATTAAACTGGACCTGTCGCGCGCTGCCGAGCGCCTGTCTTCAACCTTCATGCCGAATGTCCGCGTGCTCAATTATTCTGGCAGCGGTATCGAGACGACTTTTACCCAAGGCGAAGATGCGTGTCTTGCCTCGTTAGTCCCTGACATGGCCGATTCGGGCGACAATCGCGAATTGCTGGTTGTCGGTGCTCTGGCCGACGTCGTCGAAGATCAAATGCAAACGCTGTTTGACAGCATGGGCATCGGCCCTGTGTCGTTCCTGCCGATGCGAAAAGCGGGAGATTTGCCTGGTGTAGGCGCGGGGACTCGCTATTTGCTCGCACAACCCTTTTTAACGGATACCGCCGCAGCGCTTGAGGCGCGCGGTGCGACACGAATCACCGCGCCGTTCCCGTTGGGCGAGCGCGGCACGACTGCATGGTTACGCGCTGCTGCTGATGAGTGGCAGGTCAGTGACGACGTCTTCGAGCAAGCGACGCGATTGCCGCGTCAGCGTGCCCAGCGAGCGTTAGCACACCAGCGCGATACGTTAGCTGGTAAGCGCATTTTCTTTTTCCCCGATTCACAGCTCGAAATTCCGTTGGCGCGGTTTTTGGCTGATGAAATGGCGATGGAGCTCGTGGAGGTCGGCACGCCGTATCTGCATCGCGATCATCTGTCAGAAGAACTGCAGATGTTGCCAGAGGGCACACAGCTTAGCGAAGGGCAGGATGTCGAGAAACAGCTGGATCGATGCATGGCTGCCAAGCCGGACCTTGTAGTCTGTGGTTTGGGTCTTGCAAACCCTCTTGAAGCAGAAGGCGTTACGACGAAGTGGTCCATTGAGTTGTTGTTTTCACCCATCCATGGCTATGAACAAGCTGGCGATTGCGCCGAGCTGTTTTCGCGTCCGTTGCGTCGCAGTGCGATGTTGAGCGTCTAATGAAACTCACGTTGTGGACATATGAAGGCCCGACCCATGTGGGCGCTATGCGAATCGCAACGGCGATGCGTGATTTGCACTACGTGCTGCATGCGCCGCAAGGCGACACTTACGCCGATCTTTTGTTCACGATGATCGAGCGCAACGCGAAACGACCGCCGGTGACCTACACGACGTTTCAGGCGCGTGATTTGGGCGGTGATACCGCGACGTTGTTTCAGGATTCCGTGCGCAATGCCTACGAGCGTTTCCAACCAACAGCAATGATCGTCGGCGCCTCGTGCACCGCTGAATTGATTCAGGATGATCCTGGTGGTTTGGCGCTTGGTATGGATTTGCCGGTGCCGGTCATTCCGTTGGAATTGCCGTCGTACCAACGCAAGGAAAACTGGGGCGCTTCCGAGACGTTTTATCATTTGGTGCGTGCGCTAGCGAGAGCACCTGCTGAGGGTATCGAAAAGCCTCGTCCATCATGCAACTTGCTTGGCGCTACTGCGCTCGGCTTTCGGCATCGTGATGACGTACGCGAGCTGTGCGACATCATGCGCACGCTCGGCATCGACATTAATGTCATTGCGCCGCAGGATGCGACGCCTGCAGATCTTCAGCGCATTCCGGACGCTGACTTTAACGTCATGATGTATTCAGAAATTGCTGACACGACAGCCACTTGGTTGAAGCGCCAGTTCAAGATGCCGCATACGAAAACCATACCCATAGGTGTCGGCGCAACGACGCGCTTTATCAAGGAAGTCGCCGAACTGGCAGGCGTTGATCCGGAGCCGGCGTTGCGTGATGCGCGATCGCGCTTGCCATGGTTTTCTCGTTCTGTTGATTCGACGTATCTCACCGGCAAGCGTGTTTTTGTCTTTGGTGATGCAACCCATGCGGTTGCCGCCGCGCGCGTGGCCAAGGAAGAGCTGGGTTTCGATGTTGTCGGTATCGGCACATATTCGCGTGAGTTTGCACGCGACGTACGCGACCTCGCAAAAGAATACGACATCGACGCGTTGATTTCTGACGACTATCTTCAGGTTGAGGCGCGCGTTGCCGAGTTGCAGCCTGAGATGGTGTTAGGCACGCAAATGGAACGCCATATTGCGAAACGACTAGGCATCGGCTGCGCGGTCATTTCTGCGCCGATGCATGTTCAGGACTTCCCGGCGGCGCACTCGCCGCAGATGGGTTATGCCGGCGCTAACGTACTGTTTGATACCTGGGTTCATCCATTGATGATGGGTCTGGAAGAGCATTTGCTAGGCATGTTCCGCGAAGACTTCGAGTTCAGTGATTCGACAACGCCATCACACTTGGGTCACGGTGGTGGTGTTAGCACCCCAACCCCAACATCACGCGCCGGTAGCGAGCCCGACGCGGTTAGTGACGATGAGCCGGTATGGCTTGACGACGCTGAAAAAGAGCTCGGCAAGATACCGTTTTTCGTGCGCGGCAAAGCCCGTCGGAATACAGAAAAATACGCACGCCAGCAGGGCGTTGTGAACATTACCGTCGATACTTTATACGATGCCAAGGCGCATTTCGGCCGATAGCCGGTGCGACAAAAGGGGAACCGCGAATGACTCAGGCACAAACAGCAGCACCGGTGACAGTCCGGCCTACAGATGGGAAGGGCAGCGTGCAGGTGCACCTGGATCCGGACATGAAAATCGACGGCGCGAAGGTATTTGCGGTCTATGGCAAAGGTGGTATCGGCAAGAGTACGACATCGTCGAACCTGTCGGCTGCATTTTCGAAACTGGGCAAGCGCGTGTTACAGATCGGTTGTGATCCTAAGCATGACTCGACGTTTACGCTCACCAAACGCCTTGTGCCTACCGTCATCGATGTTCTTGAGTCGGTAGAGTTTCACAGTGAAGAGTTACGCGTTGACGACTTTGTCTACGAAGGTTTCAACGGCGTAATGTGTGTTGAAGCTGGGGGACCACCTGCCGGAACCGGCTGTGGTGGTTACGTTGTTGGTCAGACAGTACGTTTGTTGAAGCAACACCATCTACTGGAAGACACCGACGTCGTAATTTTCGATGTTTTGGGCGATGTGGTTTGTGGTGGCTTTGCAGCGCCGTTGCAGCACGCTGATCGCGCACTGATCGTTACAGCAAACGACTTTGACTCGATCTTTGCGATGAATCGAATCGTTGCTGCTATTGCCGCTAAGTCCAAAAACTACAACGTGCGATTGGGCGGTGTGATCGCCAACCGCAGCGCCAATACCGATCAGATTGATGGCTTCAACGAGCGTATTGGTCTTGAGCGTATCGCACACTTTCAAGATCTCGATGTGATCCGTCGCAGCCGACTCAAGAAGTCCACGCTGTTTGAGATGGAGTCGTCGCCAGAGCTTGAGTTAGTCAAAGCCGAGTATCTGCGCCTTGCCCAGAACTTGTGGGATGGCTGCGAGCCGCAAGAAGCGCTGCCGATGAAGGATCGTGAGATCTTCGACTTCCTGGGGTTTGACTGATGGGGCTCGCATCGTACGAACAAACGCGCGCGAAGCTGACCACCTACTTCGACCAGACTGCGGCTGACGCTTGGGCGAAACTGACCTCCGACGCACCGGTCAACGGCATTCGGGCAACCGTTCGTCAGGGGCGCGATGACATGCGTGCGACATTGCTCAGCTGGTTGCCCGATGACATGCAGGGCATGACATTGCTCGATGCCGGTTGTGGAACAGGCGCGCTCGCTTTGATTGCGGCTGAGCGCGGCGCCGCTGTGACCGCGGTGGATGTGTCACCGACACTGGTCGGTCTTGCTAAAGAGCGTGGCGCACAAGTGAGTGGCTGTGGTTCGGTAGATTTCAAAGTCGGCGACATGCTCGGCGCTGATCTTGGCGAGTTCGACTACGTTGTCGCGATGGACTCGTTGATCCATTACAAAGCCAATGACATTGCGATGAGTATTGCGTCTTTGGCCGAGCGCACGCGAAAAGGTATTTTGTTTACTTTTGCGCCGAAAACGCCGGCGCTCACAGTAATGCACATTGCGGGTCGGATGATTCCGCAGTTGGCGCACCGTGCACCAGCGATTGTGCCTGTTGGTGAGCAGAATTTGCGCAGCAAATTACTCGACGCGCCACAGCTCGATGATTTTCATATCGCCCAATCACATCGTGTCAGCAGCGCGTTTTATAAGTCTCACGCAATGGCGGTGGTCAGATAATGAGGCTGTTGCCAGACAATCTGGCGAATCGCTGGCGCAACGTAGCGCCGTCGATGCTGCCCTTTGCCGACGTGGCAAGTGACGACATGTCGTTGCCGCGTTTGCTGCGATTGTCACTGTTTCAGGTATCGGTCGGCATGGCGGTCGTATTGCTCACCGGTACCCTCAACCGGGTAATGATTGTCGAGCTGGGTATTTCATCTTCGCTAGTCGCGTTGATGGTTGCACTGCCATTGGTATTCGCGCCGCTGCGCGCGCTGATTGGATTTCGTTCAGACAATTTTGTCTCGCATATCGGTTGGCGGCGTGTGCCGTTTATCTGGATCGGTACGCTGCTGCAATTTGGTGGATTCGCATTCATGCCGTTCGCGTTGCTGATCATGACGGGGGATGGCCAAGGGTCGATCCTGCTCGGTCAGGTTGCCGCCGGGCTCGCCTTTGTTCTTGTGGGCGCTGGGCTACATACAACGCAAACCGCTGGTTTGGCGCTGGCAACCGATATTGCGCCCGAGTCAGCGCGGCCACGCGTTGTTGCTTTGTTATTTGTGATGTTGCTCGTCGGTATGTTGATCAGCGCGTTAGCGTTTGGTTGGTTGCTGAGCGACTTTTCGCATATGCGTCTGATTAAGGTGATTCAGGGCGCTGCGATGGTCACGTTAGTGCTCAACGTCGTTGCTCTGTGGAAGCAAGAGACGATTGACCCTGCCAAAACGGCACCGCGTAAAGATACGCCGAAATTCCGTGATGCCTGGCGTCGGCTGAATGATGATCCGCGCACCCGGCGTTTGTTGATTGCCGTGGGTCTGGGCACAGCGGGTTTTGCGATGCAGGACATCTTGCTTGAGCCTTTTGGTGCTGAAGTGCTCGGCATGAGTGTTGCGGCGACCACACGACTGACAGCGACACTTGCCGCTGGCACGTTGCTGGCATTTTTCATTGCCGCGCGTTGGCTGAGCAATGGTACGGATCCATTACGACTGGCGGCCTTCGGTGCAACCATTGGGGCGTTCGCCTTTGTCGCTATCAGTGTTGTCTCGTTGCTCAAGTCACATGTTCTGTTTCAGTCCGGCGTGTTTTGCGTGGGTCTGGGTGCCGGCATGTTCAGCGTTGGCATGCTGGTGTCGGCGATGGACCTTGCCAGAGTGGCAGGTAGCGGTATGGCGCTTGGCGCATGGGGTGCGGTACAAGCAACCGCTACCGGTTTAGGTATTGCTATTGGCGGCGCGTTGCGAGATGGCCTCGGCGGTGCGATCGAGCGAGGCGTGTTAGGCCCGGCTTTTTCGTCCAACAGCGCAAGCTACAGTCTCGTGTATCAGTTAGAAGTATTTTTGCTCTTCGCAACTTTGATCGTTATCGGTCCGTTGGCGAAGTTCACCCGTGAAGCTATGACGGACGCCGAAGGCCAACTGGGCCTGACCGAGTTTCCTCAGTAGCTGTTTGTTCAGGAGTCATGTGATGACTAACAATGTTGTAGGATCAATCGACCTCGTTGAAATCATTTTCACCGCGTTCTGGGGGTTCTTTTTCGTTTTAGTGATGTATCTGCATCGCGAGAGTAAGCGCGAAGGGTATCCGCTAGTGTCGGATCGCGGCGGTAACGCTGTCGTTCGCGGGTTTCCTGATGTACCTGCGGTCAAGACGTACAAGTTAGCGCACGGCGGCACGGTTACCGTACCGCGGCCGGTCGCTGATGAAGAGCTCGCGGCTAAGCCTGCGGCCGGCTTCCCAGGTGCACCGATTGTGCCTACCGGTGATCCTTTGGTTGACGGTATTGGCCCTGCGGCTTGGTCCGATCGCCAGGATACGCCGGATCTAACCTTGCATGGCAAGCCACGGATTGTGCCGATGCGCACGCAACCCTCTTTCCATGTTGATTCCCGCGATCCGGATCCTCGCGGTATGTCTGTCGTTTCTGCCGACGAACACGTCGTTGGTACGATTACCGATGTATGGGTGGATCTGCCAGAGCCAATGATCGTCTACGTCGAAATGGCGTTCGCTGCCGAGCATGGCGAGGGCAGCATTCTGGTACCGTTCGCGTTTACCGAAATTGACAAGAAGAACAACGCCCTGAACGTGCCGGCGTTGATGGCCGAGCAGTTTGGTCGCGCGCCACGATTGAAGAACGCAGACACCGTCACGCTGCTTGAAGAAGACAAAGTCACCGCTTACTTTGGTGGTGGTGCACTGTTGGCAAGCGCTGAGCGGCAGGATCCACTGCTGTGATCTCTCCGCGTCAGGATTTGACTCAGGATCTGCCATCGCAATTGCCAGGTGGTGAGCAGCCATTGTGGCGCGGCGGCCCCGATGGAAGTCTGCTGGCTCGTCAGGCTTTGCATGTCCGAAAAGTCGCTACGTATTTCCTGTTGCTGCTGGCCTGGCGTTTATTCCTGGTATGGCGTGATGGCTTTACGCTCACGCTCGCTGTCGATGCGGCTGTTACAACGCTTGCGCTTGGTATCGTTGTAACCGCAGCTTTGTACGGCTATGGCGTGTGGTCGGCGAAAAACACCACCTACACCATTACCACCGAACGCATTGTGATTCGCACCGGTATCGCGTTGTCTGTCGCAATCAACTTGCCGTTTAGCAAGATTGCTAACGTCGATATGCGACATACGCACCGGCGACAGCCGAGCGCTGGCGATGTTGTACTGTCATTGGCTGATGGTGCAAAAGCGGCCTACATTATTCTCTGGCCGAATGCGAAGCCGTTTCGATTTTTCCGCACGCAACCGATGTTGCGAGCGCTTGCGAACGTTGATGTGCCAGCAAAGATTCTCGCAGAGGCACTCGGCGCGCACGCACAGCGACATCAACTGGCCGGTACTGCGACTGCACCGCGACGCGCAGCGTCAGACGCACCGGCGACAACATCTGATACGGAGACCGGTAGCGACATGACGCCGGCAACGTCATAGGGCAGAACTGACATGAGTCACGACCACGATCACGACCACAAGAATATGGTGCCGCCGGTGCCATTAAAGCTTGCGATAGGTCTGGTCATCCTGACGGTGGTGGGTGTTATCTGGCAACGGGTGACCACAGACTCGCCTGACCTTCGTAGACAAACCATGACCGAGGCTGCGTTGGCAGATCCGATCGAGTCTATCTTGCTGCAGTTCGAAGATGGCGACGCAGGCGCCGTTATCGTGCGAGCCGTTGCGACCGGCGAAGTGCTCGATACGCTGGCAGCTGGTGAAGGCGGGTTTTTGCGCGGTACGCTGCGCGGATTGACGCGCGAGCGACGCCTGGCCGGTGCCTCGAAAGCGCCAGGGTTTTTGGTACAGCAGTTCGACGGTGGTCGGGTGTTGCTGGTCGATACAGCAACGAGCACCGTTCTGGACTTGAGAGCTTACGGACAGACGAATGCCAATGATTTTCTGCGCTACTTGCCGAGCCGCTACTCACGCGTGAGCGTGGCTGAGCTTGGCATTGCGCACGACGAAGGAGAATGACGATGGCAGCTACAGCCGCCCATGTGAAAGAGATCAATGAGTCAACGCGAGAGGCCAATACCGAAACGGTGTTGACCCCGCGTTTTTATCGCACCGATATCGATGCAATGGACAAGCTCGACATGGAGCCGGTTCGCGCGGAATGGGATGCGTTGATGGCCGAGTTCGCCAATGACACCAACAAGAATCATTTCAAACGCGATGAGCAGTTCGCCAAAGAGATTCAGGAATTGCCGCCGGCTTTGTTTGATGAGTTCATGGGATTCCTGGTGTCGTCTGTGACGTCCGAGTATTCCGGGTGTGCACTCTATGCAGATATCAAGAAAGAAGTCACAAACCCCGACATTAAACGTGTCATGGCGTACATGGCGCGTGACGAAGCACGGCATGCAAGTTTCATCAATCGCTCGCTCGAGGATTTCGATCGTCCCGTCAATTTGAGCTTTCTCAGAAAAGCCAAGAAGTACACGTTCTTCAAACCGAAGTACATTTTCTACTCTGTGTATTTGTCCGAGAAGATCGGCTACGCACGTTACATCAAGATTTTTCGTCTCCTCGAGAAACATCCGGAAAACCGCTTTCATCCGATTTTTCGTTGGTTCGAGCGTTGGTGTAACGATGAGTTCCGTCACGGGGAAGTGTTTGCATTGATCATGAAAGCAAACCCGAAACTTACCAGCGGTCCTAACAAACTCTGGATTCGATTCTTCTTGCTGGCTGTTTTTGCAACGATGTATGTTCGCGATCATGAGCGTCCTGAATTGCATAAAGCGTTAGGTGTATCACCGGACAGCTATGATCGTGAAGTGCTGCAAATCACATCGGATATTACCAAGCAGATTTTCCCTTTCACACTAGCGCTGGATGATCCACGGATGTGGCGTGGTTTCGAAAAGCTAGTTGCCATTAGTGAACGTGCTGCTGCCGCCAAAGCGCGTGGTGGATCGTCGGTAAGTTGCAGTCAATCGGTTGCGCAGCGTCTGCTGCATTCACTTTCGGCCGCTTGTATGTGTTACCCGTGCGCTATCACGATGTACCTGAACAAACGCGCCTTGCGCCGAGCTGGTAGGCGCTAACGCCGGTGGCTTATATCTGGCCCGTGATCATTGCGGTGTCGCTCTGGTGGCTGGCAACCCTTGCGCTGCTGTGGCGTATCCGACTACCACGTGACACGTTCGGCGCGTCATTGTGGGCTGTCACCGCCGGGCTCGTTGTTGGTGTTGCGTGTATTGTTGCCAGTGCGTCGATGGCATCTCCGCTTGGCGCTTATCTCGCTTTCTTCGGCACCCTCGCGTTGTGGTCCTGGCATGAGGCGACCTATTTCTTCGGTACAATTTCCGGTCCGCGACCATTGCCATGTCCTAGCGGCGTGTCGCTGTGGCGACGCTTCTGGTTTGGTGTCGGCGCGAGTCTGTATCACGAATTGTTGGTGATCCTTACGGTCGTTGCATTGTGGGTTGGTCTGCAAGATGCCGTTAACACAGTGGCGCTTCAGGCGTTTGTCGTTTTATGGCTGATGCGGTGGAGCACCAAGATCAACATCTTTTTTGGCGTCTCCAATCTGCACACGGAGTATTGGCCAAACCACTTAAGATACCTCGACAGCTATGTTGGCGCCGCGAGCCACAATCGCGTTTTTCCATTGTCCATTGTTCTTGGGGTCGTGTTGTCGGTTTGGCTCGTGAAACCTTGGTTTGGAGTCACAAGCTCGCCGTTCGATATTGTCAGTGTGAGTCTGTTGTTGACCTTGTTAGTGCTTGGGTTGCTGGAACATTTGTTCCTGCTCATACCCGTGCCTGATGGCAAGCTCTGGTCGCTGGCCGTTCCGACGCAAGCAGAGGAAATAACTGTTGAGAATGTTAACTTGCACGATGTCGGTGAGCATCGTCGCTAGCGCTAGAGGCGTTGCTCCGTGGTAGCCAAGAAAGCCTTTCCGTTTACTGCCATCGTCGGGCAGCAAGAAATGAAACAAGCCATGCTGATCGCGGCCGTCGATGGCAGTGTTGGCGGTGTCCTGGTATTCGGTGATCGTGGCACTGGAAAGTCAACGGCGGTACGCGCACTTGCCGCGCTGTTGCCGAAAATGGCTGTGGTGCCCGATTGCCCGTACAACGCAGATCCGGTGACGAAAGACTGCAGCTGCGGCTTGAATATATGCAAGAAATTTCACCGTAGCGACGCGGTAGCGAAGCAAGTAGATGTGCCGGTTGTCGACATGCCTCTGGGCGTCACTGAAGATCGTGTCGTCGGTGCGCTTGATCTCGAACGGGCGTTAGCACATGGCGAGAAAGCGTTTGAGCCAGGTTTGCTTGCGCGTGCGAATCGCGGCTTTCTGTACATTGACGAAGTCAATTTGCTGGAAGACCATCTGGTCGATTTGCTGTTGGACGTTGCCGCATCGGGTGAGAACCTCGTCGAACGCGAAGGCTTGAGCGTGCGCCATCCGGCGAAATTCGTTCTGGTCGGCAGTGGCAACCCTGAAGAGGGAGAGTTACGACCGCAATTGCTGGATCGCTTTGGTGTGTCGGTCGACGTGCGTACTCCTGAGGATCTTGATGAGCGTGTCGAAGTGATTCGTAGGCGTGATGAGTTTGAACAAGATCCCGTGAAATTCTGCCGACGTTGGGCGCGCAAGGAAGGGCAGATTAGAAAACAGATTTCACTCGCTCGCGAGCGGATTGCAACGATGACTGTGCCCGATAGTGTGCTGCGCGCGGCCGCGGGATTGTGTCTTGCGTTAGGCACCGATGGTTTGCGTGGCGAGCTGACGTTAATCCGCGCGGCACGGGCACAAGCGGCACTGGCCGGTGCATCCAGCGTGAACGAAGATCACCTGCGCGAGATCGCAACGCTGGCGCTACGTCATCGCTTGCGCCGTGACCCATTGGATGATGCCAATGCAACGGTGCGCGTAGAGCGTGCTGTGGCGGAATGCCTGGGATGAGCGATCCAACCGCTCGCACAGCAGCGCAGTGGGCGGTGCGGGCTGTTTCCGTATTCAATATCTGCGGTGCTGCGATTGGTGGGATTGTTTTGCGCGGAGCACCTGGGCCTTTGCGTGAGCGCTGTCTTAAGGCTTGTCGCTCGGCCGTAGAGTCGCGCCCGTGGGTGCGCGTGCCAATCAATGTCGACCAGGATCGCTTGTTGGGTGGTTTGGATTTGACGGCAACGCTTGCGGCCAATCGCCCGGTCATCGCACGCGGTTTACTCGCCAGTGCTCATGGTGGCGTTGCTGTGCTTGCAATGGCAGAGCGTCAGTCGGGATTCGTCGCTGCCAGTATTTGCGATGTACTCGACAAGGGTTACCTGCGCCTTGAGCGCGATGGCGTGACGGCAGTAGAGCCCGCTCAATGCGCCGTCGTCGCAATGGATGAGAGTCGCGATGATGACGCGCCGCTGTATGCGGGCTTGCGCGAGCGGCTCGCACTGACGATCGAAACGGATGCGTTGCCGCAAGATTTGGATATTGCGTCCGTCGCCAGTGCCGCCCATGCGGATCGTTGGCGTGAAGTGACGTTGCCGGCAGACGCAATCAAGACGTTAGTTCAGATTTCCGATCAACTGGGTATCGCATCGCCGAGACCGGCAATAGCCGCAGCAAACGTCGCGCGTGCGCTTGCCGTTCTTGATGGCGCAAATGCGGCGACGTCGACGCACGTTGCCGAAGCTGCGGTACTTACACTGTTGATGCGTATGCCTGGCGGTTTGTCAGCGCTCGAGGCGCCGCCACCAGCCGACGAAGAAACACCTGCACCGGAGCCGGAGCAAGCGCCTCCCGAGCCTGCGGGTGACGATGCGGATCGCGCAGAAGCTGTCGAGGACAGTGCCGGTGTTGAGCAATTGGATGAGGCGGCAGCAGCAATGCTGCCCTTGCAGTTGCTGACTCAACTGGCAGCTGATGCGCAGCGCCAGTCGAAAACAAGCAATGCAGGTCACAGCGGTGCACAAGTGCAGGGCAACACGCGTGGTCGACCGCTGGCCAGCCGCCGCGGCATTCCAAGTGGTGGCTCAAGGCTCGACCTTCTGGCGACACTCAAGGCGGCTGCGCCCTGGCAGCGATTGCGGGTTAACCGCAGCGGCGCCCGCGTCGCAGTAGCGCGAGATGATTTACGCGTCCGCCGATTCAAGGCACAAACCCACACAACAACGATATTCGTCGTTGATGCGTCCGGCTCCGCCGCCGTGCAACGTTTGGCCGAAACAAAGGGTGCGATTGAGTTGTTGCTGGCCGAGTGTTACGTGCGCCGCGACCAAGTCGCATTAGTGGCGTTTCGTGATCGTGACGCCGAAATTCTGCTCCCTGCAACGCGCTCGTTAGTGCGTGCCAAGCGTGCATTGGCAGCTTTGCCCGGTGGCGGTGGCACGCCACTCGCGCACGGCTTGCGCGTGGGTCTTGATGTCGCGGACGCAGCAGCCAAGCGCGGCGACACACCGCTAGTGGTGTTGTTGACCGACGCGCGCGCCAATATCGCTTTGGACGGCACGGCCGATCCTGCGTTGGCGGATGCACATGCGATTGCGGTGGCACGTGACTACGCCGCACGAGGCTATCAGTCGCTGGTGATCGATTCCGGGCGACGACCTGGCAAGCGATGTCGCACGATTGCTGATGCACTCAATGCGCGCTACTTACCGCTGCCGTTTGCGGATGCAGGGTCAATGTCGCAGGCAGTTCAGAGCATGGCCGCGTGATGGCAATGACAACAAGCAATGCATCGCCTTTGTACATTCCCGAAGGTTGGCCCGGACGGCAAATGAGCACTTGCGTGCAAGCAAGTGGTGTCGATTGGCACGTGCAGCAGCACGGCGATATCGGCCCTGTCATCGTGCTGTTGCACGGCGCCGGCGCATCACTGCATACGTGGCAACGCATTTGGCCGAGCCTGTCAGCCCGGCATCAAGTGATCGTTCTGGATTTGCCCGGCCATGGTTTCTCAACGCCGCTCACCGGGGACTACACGCTGGAACGAACCGCCGTGGCGCTCGATGATTTACTGAAGACCATGCGCGTGACACCGGACGTCGTGCTGGGTCATTCCGCTGGTGGCGCAATCGCAATGCAGTGGGCACTCGACACACGGGCAGCACCCAAAGCGGTTGCTGCGATCAATCCGGCATTGCTGCCTTTCAACGGTATCGCGGGCTTGACGTTTCCAGTGCTCGCCCGCCTGATGGCAATTACACCCATGCTCTCCAACATCATCGCAGCGCGTGCACGCTCGAGAAGCGGCATCGAACGGCTAATTACGAACACGGGTTCGCATATTCCGGACGCGTTGCTGGATGGGTATCATTCGTTAATGCAATCCCCGAGTCACGTGAAGTCTGTTCTGTCGATGATGGCGAACTGGCAGCTAGACGATTTGCTGCCACGATGGCGTTCGGGCTCAGTGCCATTGCACGTTGCATTAGGATCGCTGGATCGTGCAGTGCCACCAGGACGAACGCAACAGGCGCTGCGGGACATGCCGGCAACGCACATTCACCGATGGCTGTCGCGCGGCCATCTTGCACACGAAGAGTCGCCCGACGATGTCGTGGCGTGGTTAAAAGAAGAAGGGTTATGTCTATGAGTGACGGCAGTCTGTTCACGGATATGCATTCGGTTAGTCATGACTATGACTGGCTTGAGCGCCACACATCGGATTTGACAGTGTGTCGAGAAATGCTGCGCGAAGGCTCGCATTCTTTCTACGCGGCATCGTTGTTGTTGCCCGCGGATATCCGCGAGCCGGCGTGTGCGCTGTATGCATTTTGCCGCTTGGCCGATGATGAAATTGATGATGGCCCTGCCGATCATCGTGCAGTTGCTCATCTGCTTTCGCGCGTGGATCGCATTTACAAAGGCGAGCCGTTCGACCACCCGGCTGATCGAGCCATGGTCCATCTTGCGGAAGTCTATAGTCTGCCGCGCGAGTTACCCGAAGCGTTGATCGAAGGCTTCCAGTGGGATATCGACGGTCGGATCTATAACACCATCGATGACTTGAATGACTATGCGGCCCGTGTTGCCGGCAGTGTTGGTGCAATGATGTCTGTGTTGATGGGCGCGCGTGAGCCTACCGTGCTTGCCAGAGCGTGTGATCTTGGCACAGCGATGCAGCTCACCAATATCGCGCGCGATGTCGGTGAAGATGCGCGCGATGGCCGCATTTATGTGCCACGTGACTGGATGCGTGAGGCGGGAATTGACCCGGACGCGTGGCTTGCGGCGCCCGAGTTTTCGCCGCAGCTTGGCAAGGTCATCGCACGGCTATTGGATTCCGCCGACGTGCTGTACCAGCGGGCGACCAGTGGTATCGCGCATCTGCCGGTTGGTTGCCGCCCCGGAATTTTCGCCGCGATGCGTATTTATCGTGAGATCGGCATCGAGCTGCGTCGTCGCGGTTGTGATTCCGTCAGTCAACGAACGATCGTGACCAGCGCACGCAAATCGGTGTTGCTCGGCGGCGCGCTGTTGGCAACGATGCGGCCGCGTGCACTGGATCCTTCAGACCCTTTGCCCGCGAATGCATTCCTCGTGGACGCCGTTGTTGCTGCGGGCCCACCGCCGCCTGCCTATTCCTACTGGTTTTCGTAGTGTGACTATCGGCGCGATGCGTTTCTTGGCATCCGGAAGGGCAGCAGCGTTTGCACCCAGCGACTCGCAAAGCGATCCAATGACAAGCTCTCGTGCATCGAGTGTTGCCCATCAGCATGGGTCAGCAAGGAGCGTGCGTAGAACGGCGTGTCTTCCAACGTCTTCACGTGTTGCACCGGCGTTTGCGATTGGGTAGCGCGGGCGACGCGCCATCCCGTGTTCGACAGCGTCTGGTGTTCGCCAACGGTCGCTGTGCACAGAGTGCCTTCTGGCGTAACGGCGAGTGACAGTGGCGGGCTGCTAGTGTCGCGTTCGGTGCATCGGTACGTCAAAAGCGGCGTCTGACCGTCTTGCACCACCGTCTCGCGGCGCGACCAGTCCCAGTCAACGAACCCGTTTTCAAGTGGCTCGCTACCAAAGTTACTGTCGAGATAGGCGCTGCCCGAAAACGTAAGATCTGGCGATGACAGCGCGACGGTCGCGTGAGCGACCGGAGCTGCCGGCCACCAATGGTGTTTGCCATTGCTGTGCAGCGCGAATGCTCGCGTATTGGTGATGTCCGGCGTCAATGCGACCTGACCCTTGAAGGCGAATGGCAGCGGGTTGCAGCGCTCATTAATATCGACAATCAGCCGCCCGTCTTGCCAGTACATGCGGCTATCGGCGATGCGCACGCCACAAGCATCGCTCGCAAAGTCAGCGCTGCCGCGTTCGGTCAGTGCCCAACGTTTCTTTCTGCCTGGCCCGTAGAGGATTGCGTTGAGGGCACAATAATTGAACGGGTCTGTCGGGCCGCGACGGCGCGCTGCCGCGTAGTAGGGCGAAAACACGCTGCCGACAAAGCCGATAATCACCAGGCTGTGCTGGCGATCATCGCTAACGACGTCCAGATACCACCAGCGATAACCATTGGCCTCGGTATCGGTACAAAAATAGTCTGATTCCGGGTCTTGGGTCCGACCTGGCAATGTATCGGCGTGCAAGCCCGCGGGAAGTTCGACAGCCATATTGACGGCTATGCCTCGAGTGTCTATTCTTTCTGACACTATACCTGACAAGTTTTGCTGACAGTAATGTCGATCGTGGTGTTGTTGTCAATTTGTCGGTAGGGAGATTGCCCGTGATGACCAAAGAGAATCGAGTCGAAGCTGCCATTGAAGCGGCTCTGGATCACCACCTGTCGGACTCATGTCCCCCGAGGTTGGCGAGTGCCGTGCGCTACGCCGTTGTGCCTGGTGGTGCCCGAATCCGACCCAGGTTATGTCAAGCCGTTGCGATGGCGGCGGGCGCTGATGATCAGGCCTGTGTCGACGCCGCATCAGTCTCAATTGAGTTACTGCACTGCGCATCGTTAGTGCACGATGATCTGCCGTGTTTCGATAACGCGGCAACACGTCGTGGCAAGCCGTCTGTTCACGTCGCATTTAATGAGCGTCTTGCGCTGCTGTGCGGGGATGAATTGATCGTCATGGCGTTCGAAGTGCTAGCGGCCGGCGCTGCCCGCAAACCAGATCGGCTACAAGCGTTGATGCGTGTCGTCGGCAGATCGGTCGGCGCACCTAACGGCATCATTGCCGGGCAAGCCTACGAGTGTGAGCCAGGCGTTGATCTGCGCGCGTATCAGCAGGCGAAAACCGGCGCGCTGTTCGCCGCTGCTGCTGAAGCTGGCGCTGCGGCAGCCGGCGTCGAGGCACGCCCCTGGCATGACCTTGGCGGGCATCTTGGTGAGGCCTACCAAGTTGCCGATGATTTGCTGGATGTGCACGCAGATGCCGAAACGCTGGGCAAGCCGACCGGCCAGGATGCTTTGCACGACAGGCCTAACGCTGTGTCCGAGCTTGGTTTTGAGGGTGCCGTTGAGCGCCTGACGGGCTTGGTTGAACAGGCATGCGCTAGCGTGCCCGAGTGTCGTGGCCGAGTGCCGCTGCAACAGCTGATTACCGCGCAGGCCGACGACGTCGTTGAACGACTGCGCGCATTAAGAGCGGTCGCCTGACGCTTTGCTAATGCTGGCGGATGTTCGTAACCGCCTGTTAGGCAAGCCATCTTTCCGGGCCTTCGCAGGCCGGGTGTGGCCGTTTAACCTCATCGCGCGTCGACAAGCCAGGCGCCTGTTCGATCTCTCGGCAGGGTTTGTCTACAGCCAGGTCTATATGTCTTGCGTTGCGCTGGATTGGTTTAACCGGCTGGCAGGCGGCCCGGTGGCCATCGCGACTTTGGCAGACGAAGCGCGATTGCCGATAGCCGCGGCGCAGCGGTTGTTGCGCGCGGCACATACGCTGCAACTCACCGAGCCGCGAGCCGCAGACTCGGTCGCGCTAGGGCCGCTGGGCGCCGCCATGATCGGCGACCCGGGTATTGCCGCGATGGCGGCCCACCACCACCTGTTATATGCCGACATGTCAGACCCGCTTGGGTTGCTCCGCGGCGAGAAGTCCGACACCGCGCTTAGTCGCTACTGGGGTTATGCGACGAGCGCTACGCCAGAGGATTTGCCGGCTGATGATGTCGCGCCGTACAGCGCATTGATGGCGGCCTCGCAGCCCATGATCGCCGAGCAGGTTCTGGCGGCGCTGTCGATGAAACCCTACGAGCACATTCTGGACATCGGCGGCGGTGTCGGGGCGTTTCTGGACGCCGTACATGCGCGTTATCCGCACTTGCGTCGCACCTTGTTTGATTTGCCTGGCGTCATCGCCGCGCGCGGGGCGCGTGAGGATGACGTGACAGCCGTTGGCGGCAGCTTCCTGGGGTCAGAGTTGCCCGCTGGCGCTGACCTGATTTCGCTGGTTCGGATTGTTCATGACCACGACGACGACGTTGTGCTGAAGCTGCTGAGCAATATTCGGCAGATAATTCCGAAGCACGGAACGTTGCTCATCGCCGAACCAATGGCTGGCACGGGCGGTGCAGAGACCGTCGGAGACGTATATTTCGGGTTTTACCTGCTGGCGATGGGCAGTGGACGTGCCCGTACATTGAATGAAATCAATGAGTTATTAGGAGCGAGTGGCTTTTCGCCCGCGTCACGCCACAAAACTCCGGTTCCGTTGATTGCCAGCGTCCTAACTGCACGTCCAATTTGATTGACACAATCAGCTGTCCGCACTGCTTGACACTATCTCCGCGGGGCGTACACTTCAATCTGTACTCAAACAGTGCTGTAAACCGCGCATCAGCAGCCAGCTTTGGAGCCAACACTGTCCAATGGACACACTTGCAGTCGTCATGCAGCAGCCAGGGGAGGTTGCGCTTAACCGTTTAGGTCTGCCGCCGCTCGCCGAAAGTGAGCTCGCGGTATCTGTGCTTTGGAGTGGTATTAGCACCGGCACAGAGCGACTTTTATGGGAAGGCACCATGCCCGCATTTCCGGGGATGGGTTATCCACTTGTGCCCGGTTATGAAACCGTCGGCCGGGTCACGCATGCGTCTGATGGTTTCGAACATCGTATTGGTGAGCTCGTTTTTGTTTCCGGGGCGCGTTGCTTCGGCGAAATACGTGGACTGTTTGGCGGCGCCGCATCGCATCTCGTCGTTGCCGAAGACAAGGCAACACCCGTCGCAGAGCATTTGCAGGAAGATGCGATTCTGATGGCGTTGGCCGCGACGGCGCACCACGCGCTCGCGATATCCCGCGATACGCCTCCCGATCTGATTGTGGGTCATGGCGTGCTCGGTCGCTTGCTAGCGCGACTGACGATAGCGTGCGGTCACCCCGCCCCGGTCGTCTGGGAAGTCGATCCGCAACGTCACGCTGGCGCGCGTGGATACAGCGTTGTTCGTCCTGACGATGATGCACGTACGGACTACCGTTGCATCGTCGATGTGAGTGGCAATGTCGATGCGCTGGACGGTGTCATTGCGCGCTTGCAACCTCGCGGCACTGTCGTGTTAGCCGGTTTTTATTCAAGCCGCGTGTCCTTTAATTTCCCGCCGGCATTCATGCGCGAAGCGCGTTTTGCAATTGCCGCCGAGTGGCAGCCAGAAGATCTTGCTGCCGTAATTTCACTGTCCGATAGCGGCGCACTCGCGCTCGACGGTTTAGTGACTCACCGCGAACCAGCTGGCAACGCTGGCGCGGCGTATAAAACAGCATTTGAAGATGCTGATTGTTTGAAAATGATCCTCGACTGGAGCCATCTGACGTGAGCCGCGACAACAACGTTACTGAAATCAAAATCGACGCCGACATTCAACGCCGCGACGCTTTGCGCGCTGAGGCTGCCGTAGAGCCAGATCCTGTGCCAACCGGCGAGGTCACTAAAGAAACCCAGATCATCGCGATCTATGGCAAGGGCGGTATTGGCAAAAGCTTCACGCTGTCGAACCTGTCTTACATGATGGCGCAGCAAGGCAAAAAGGTATTGCTGATCGGTTGTGATCCCAAGAGTGATACAACGTCGCTGCTGTTCGGCGGCAAGAGCTGTCCAACGATCATCGAAACATCGGCCAAGAAAAAGGCTGCTGGCGAAGAAGTTGAGATCGGCGATGTGTGTTTTGTTCGCGATGGTGTTTACGCCATGGAGCTCGGCGGTCCTGAGGTCGGTCGTGGTTGTGGCGGGCGCGGCATCATTCATGGTTTCGAACTTCTGGAGAAACTCGGTTTCCACGAATGGGATTTCGACTACGTGTTGCTCGACTTTTTGGGCGATGTCGTCTGCGGTGGATTTGGATTGCCGATTGCACGCGATATGTGTCAAAAGGTCATCGTGGTCGGCTCCAATGATTTGCAATCGTTGTATGTCGCCAACAACGTGTGCTCCGCGGTTGAGTACTTCCGCAAGCTTGGCGGAAACGTCGGTGTCGCTGGTATGGCGATCAATAAAGATGATGGCACGGGCGAAGCCGCGGCATTCGCCGAAGCCGTCGGCATTCCCGTTTTAGCGGCAATCCCTGCCGACGACGATATTCGACGCAAGAGTGCGAACTACGAAATTGTCGGTAAGCCTGGCGGTCAATGGGCGGGTCTCTTTGAAGAGTTAGCTACGGCGATCGCGGACTCAGAGCCGCAACAACCGATGCCTCTGGATCAAGATGGGTTACTGGGATTGTTCTCCAGTCATGAAACCGGTGCAGATTTTGTCCTCCAGCCTGCGTCTGCAGCTGACATGCGCGGCGTTGATTACGCCCCGCGCGAATCATTAGAGGTGATCTACGACGCCGTTTAGGCGCGTAGGTATTCACAATGACTGACGCTACGTCAAACAACGCAACGAACACTGGCAAGGTGGATGGCAAAGGTTGCCATTCCAAAGATGAGATGAAGGCTGCTGCCGCAAAAGCGGGTAAGGGTGAGGTGCTCGAGCAGTACGCGAAAGACTACCCGATGGGGCCGCATGATCAGCCACAAAGCATGTGTCCGGCGTTCGGTTCGCTGCGCGTTGGTCTGCGTATGCGTCGTACCGCGACGATCTTGTCCGGTTCCGCCTGTTGTGTGTATGGCTTGACCTTTACATCGCATTTTTATGGCGCGCGCCGAACCGTCGGTTATGTGCCGTTTGATTCCGAATCACTCGTTACCGGCAAACTCTACGAGGACATTCGTGAGGCGGTCGCCGAAGTGGCAGACCCCGAATTACACGACGCTGTCATCGTGACGAATTTGTGCGTGCCAACCGCATCCGGCGTGCCGCTGCAAATGCTGCCGAAGGAAATCGACGGCGTGAGAATCATCGGCATTGATGTGCCGGGCTTTGGCGTCCCCACGCACGCGGAAGCAAAAGACGTTTTAGCAGGCGCAATGCTCAAGTACGCACGCACTGAAGCTGAGCAAGGCCCGGTTGCAGCGCCGCGTGAGCGCAAAGCCGATGACCTGCCACGCGTGACGCTGTTGGGCGAGATGTTCCCGGCTGATCCGGTAAGCATTGATCAGCTGTTAAAACCCATGGGGCTCGCAGCAGGGCCGGTGGTGCCGACACGCGAATGGCGTGAGTTGTACGAAGCGCTGGACTGTCGCGCCGTTGCTGCGATCCATCCGTTCTACACAGCAAGCGTGCGTGAATTCAAAGCGGCAGGTCGACCGATTGTTGGTTCAGCGCCGATTGGTCACGATGGCACTGCAGACTGGCTCGCCAAAATCGGCGACGTATGTGGTGTTGGTGAAGAGGCGATTGCACGCGCGAAAAATGCGGTGTTACCGATCTTGAGCAAAGCGATCGGTGATGCACAAATCAAAGGTCGTATCACGATGTCAGGCTATGAAGGCTCTGAGTTGATTGTTGCGCGCTTGTTGGTCGAGTGTGGTGCCGATTTGCGTTACGTCGGTACGGCCTGTCCGAAAACACCCTGGTCTGAGGCCGATCGCGATTGGCTCGAAGCTAAAGGCGTGCATGTTCAGTATCGCGCGTCGCTCGAGCAGGACGTCGCGGCGATGAACGAATTCCAGCCGGATTTGGTGATTGGAACGACACCGGTGGTGCAAAAAGCCAAAGAACAATCCAGACCTTCGTTGTATTTCACAAACCTGATTTCAGCGCGTCCGTTAATGGGCGTTCCGGGACCTCAGTCTCTCGCAACGATGATTAACGCGGCGATCGCTCAAAAAGAGCGCTTCGATGAAATGACAGAGTTCTTCGAAGGTGTCGGTACCGGTCATACCGCTGGTGTTTGGCGTGATACGCCGAAAGCGCCACCGAAGCCACGTCGCCGTAAGCCTGCGGTCAAGAAAGATGTCGCGGAGTCAATTGTCTGATGTTGGTTCTTGATCACGATCGCGCTGGCGGCTACTGGGGAGCGGTGTACATCTTTACCGCTGTCAAAGGCCTGCAGGTCATCATCGATGGCCCGGTAGGTTGTGAGAATTTGCCAGTAACCTCCGTGCTGCATTACACCGATGGTTTGCCGCCACATGAGTTGCCGATTGTGGTGACAGGTCTCGGCGAAGAGGAGCTTGGCCAGACAGGCACCGAAGAGGCAATGCGCCGCGCGCACGAAGTGCTCGACAGTGACCAACCCAGCGTTGTGGTGACCGGCTCGATCGCTGAAATGATCGGTGGCGGTGTCACACCTGAAGGTACCGGCATCAAACGTTTCTTGCCGCGCACGATTGATGAAGATCAATGGCAAAGCGCGGACCGTGCACTGTATTGGTTGTGGACCGAGTTTGGTACCAAGAAAATTCGCGCACCGAAAAAACGTGCCGAGGATGCCAAGCCGCGTGTCAATATCATTGGCCCGGCGTACGGCCATTTCAACATGCCGTCGGATCTGGCGGAGGTCATCCGCCTCGTTGAAGGTTTGGGCGCTGACATTAATCTGGTGTTCCCGCTAGGCACGCATTTGTCAGACATTGGCAAGTTGTCGGATGCCGATGTGAACATTTGCATGTATCGCGAATTCGGTCGACTGCTCTGCGAGAACATGGAGCGGCCCTACTTACAAGCACCGATTGGCTTGCACAGCACCACAGCATTTCTTCGTCAACTGGGCGAGCTCACCGGTCTCGACCCGGAACCGTTCATCGAAAAAGAAAAACACACGACGATTAAGCCGTTGTGGGATTTGTGGCGCTCTGTGACGCAGGACTTTTTCTCGACAGCGAGTTTTGCCGTTGTCGCGAACGAAACCTACACGCGCGGTATTCAGAACTTTCTTGAGAACGATCTGGGTCTGCCGTGCACGTTCGCTGTTTCACGGTGTCCCGGCGCCAAAACCGATAACGCAGAAGTGCGGCGTATGGTGCACGAACAAACACCACTGGTGATGTTTGGTAGCTACAACGAACGGATGTACCTCTCCGAGGCCGGATCGCGGGCGCAGTACATCCCAGCATCGTTCCCCGGCGCGGTGATACGCCGCCATACCGGTACCCCGTTTATGGGATACAGCGGTGCGACTTATATTGTTCAGGAAGTATGCAATGCATTGTTCGATGCCTTGTTCAACATCCTGCCGTTGGGCGTTGAGCTCGACAAAGTTGATGAGACGCCAGCGCGCGTCAGTACGACGATCCGTTGGAGCGACGAAGCGAAGGCGGCATTCGACCGTCATGTCGCGGAACAACCGATTTTGATTCGAATCTCTGCAGCGAAGCAGCTGCGCGATGCCGTCGACACCGACGCGCGTAAGCGCCGTGCCTCATCTGTAGAGCCTGAAGATATAGAGCGTGTATGTAAAAACACACGTCATGCAGCCGCCTAAGGGGATAGCACAATGAGAGTGATACAACACAACACACGCCACGCGAACGAAAGTCAGATGCATTTCCGACTGCTCGCGGGTATTTGCTTTGTCGCGATGTTCCCGGTGGCGTTAGTCGCGCGACTGTCGAACTGGCGCTGGCAGCCATGGCCGCCAGGGCGTCAGGGCTATCGCTCGCCCTAAAGAAGCGAAAACGAATGCGAAAACCGCAGCTGCCATCGCACTGTCGGTTTGATCTGATTTTGTAGCAGTCATTTTGGCTGCTACGAAAAAATCCCTGCCGCGCGGGATTGTGCGCGGTAACGGCCATTTTGGCCAACGTCATAAGGAAACACCACTATGGCTGACAACAAAGGCTCAATGTCGGGCCTGACGGAAAACGGAGCCAAGGAATACCATAAGTTATTTATGGGTTCGACCGTTGGTTACGTGATCGTCGCAGTGATTGCTCACGCTCTTGTTTGGAACTGGCGTCCCTGGTTCCCAAGCACAGAAGGTTATCAATCT
>JBCBZK010000136.1:0-9599 GCA_039815365.1 Pseudomonadota bacterium
GCCATCAACTCGTTGGCTTTCTTCGTCGCGCCATAGAGCGCCAAAGGATGATCTACGTTGTCATGAATCGAAAACGGCATGCTCGTGTTCGCGCCGTAAACGCTGCTCGATGATGCATAGACGAGATGGCCAACACCATGATGGCGGCAGCCTTCCAGAATGTTGGTCGTCCCAACGATATTGCTGTCAATGTAGCTACGCGGATTCTCGATCGAATAACGCACCCCCGCCTGAGCCGCCAAATGCACGACCCGGTCGAACGCATGGGTCTCGAACAACGACTCAACAGCAGCGCGATCCTCGAGCGCGGCACGGACGAACGTGAAATTCTCGTAAGGCTCAAGCAGTTTCAGTCGCGCCTCTTTTAAAGACGTGTCGTAGTAGTCATTCACGACATCGAAGCCGACAACAGTATCGCCGCGCTCCAGCAAATAGCGCGATGTGTGATAGCCGATAAAACCAGCGGCTCCGGTAACCAGAATTTTCATAGCAAGGCTCCCCGCCGCTAGATTTGTTGTCGCCTACAGGCGTTCGTCAGAGTCACCTTCCGGCAACAGATATTTAATGTCGTAGACGACACCATTGGCAGCGCAAAGATCACGGATCTGCTGCGCGCCCATCGAACGATACTGTTCGTGTCCCACAGCGATGACGACCGCCTCGTAGCGACCTTTCTCAAGCGTTGTCGTTAACGATACGCCGCATTCGCGTTGCGCTTCTTGCGCATCCGCCCACGGATCATGAACATCAATATCGCAACCGTAACTGCGCAGCTCACCGATCAGGTCAACCACCTTGGTATTGCGCACATCCGGGCAGTCTTCCTTAAACGTCAAACCCAGCACGAGCACTTTCGCGCCATTCGGCTGGATATCTCGACCGATCATCAACTTGACGATTTGTGAGGAAATATACAGCGCCATATTGTCGTTGATCCGCCGGCCGGCAAGGATCATTTCCGGGTGATACCCCAACTCAACGGCCTTATGCGTCAGGTAGTAAGGGTCAACACCAATGCAGTGACCGCCAACCATGCCAGGGCGAAATGGCAGGAAATTCCACTTTGTGCCGGCAGCTTCGAGCACCGCTTCGGTGTCAATGCCCACGCGATCAAAAATCATGGCTAACTCATTGATCAGCGCAATATTCACATCGCGTTGGGTGTTTTCGATGACTTTAGCTGCTTCAGCCACTTTGATTGATGCGGCGAGATACGTCCCGGCATCAATGATGCTCGAATAAAGCGCATCAATCAGTTCGGCGGCAGCAGGAGTTGAGCCAGCCGTCACCTTCTTGATGTTCGGCAGACGGTGCGTTTTGTCACCGGGGTTGATTCGTTCCGGGCTGTAGCCGACAAAAAAGTCCTTGTCGACCTGCAATCCTGAGCCACTTTCAAGAAACGGCACGCAAAACTCTTCGGTAGCACCTGGGTAAACCGTTGATTCGTAAATTACGATATCACCCGGTGCCAATACGGTCGCAAGCGCTTGACTCGATCCACGCAACGGTGACAACAACGGGCGATGGTTTTGCCCCACAGGAGTCGGCACAGTGACGATGTACACGTTGCAGTCACGTACCGCTTCGAGTTCGTCGGCAAACGACAAGTGCGTCGCGCTGGCGAGCAGCTCCGGCTCCACTTCCAAGGTGCTGTCATGCCCCTTGCGCAGCTCATCAATACGCGCCTGCTTCAGATCGTAGCCGGTCGTTGGGTATTGCTTACCGAACTCGACCGCAAGCGGCAGCCCAACGTAGCCCAGGCCGATAACACCAATTTTGACCTCTTCCAGGGTAATCACTGACGTACTCCATAAAAAAATCGCCGCCCGAAACACTTCAGGCGGCGCAATTCTAACCCGACCTGATGCTGTCGAATACCAACAGCATCACAGGTCACTATAAGAGGTACATCACAGCGAGCAGACCGGTGATCGACATGGTGATCGTATACGGCAGAGCCATAACGACCATTTTACCGTAGGAAAGCCGGATCAGCGGTGCCACTGCGGAGGTCAGCAGGAACAAGAACGCGGCCTGCCCGTTCGGGGTCGCGACGCTTGGAATGTTCGTACCGGTGTTGATCGCAACGATCAGCATATCGAACTGGTCTCTGGTGATGACGGCATTGTTGAGTGCGGTCTCGACCTGCGTCGCGTAAACGGTCGCAACGAAGACGTTATCGCTGATCATCGAGAGCAACCCGTTGGCGGCATAGAACATCGCCGCTTGGGTCTGCCCGTCGAAGGTAAACAGGAACTGCGTGACGGGATCGAACAGGTGTTGCGTCTCGATCACCGCAACAATCGCAAAGAACACGACGAGCAAGGATGTGAATGGCAACGCCTCTTCGAAGGCATGGCCGATTTGGTGCTCATCAATAATGCCGTTGAAAGCGGTCGCCAGTACGATGACACCCAGCCCAATGATGCCCGGTTCTGCGACATGCGTGCCCAGGGCAATCACCAGCAACACAGCAACGGCACCCTGCACGATCAGCTTCATGACGTCAGCCTTACCGCGCTTTTCGGTATTTTCACGATCGAAATCGGCTAACACTTCGCGCACGCTGTCCGGCAGCTCGGCGCCGTAGCCGAAAATCTTGGTTTTCTCGAGGATGAAACAGCTAATCAGACCGACCACCAACACCGGCATCGAGACTGGCGCAACACGCATGAAGAATTCGACGAATTCCCAGTCGGCGATTTTGGCCAGCAGCAGGTTTTGCGGCTCGCCGACCAATGTCGTTACGCCGCCTAAGGCAGTACCAATCGCACCGTGCATCATCAGACTGCGCAAGAAGGAGCGGAACTGTTCAAGGTCGGCACGGCGTTCCTCGACAACGCTGCCGTCATCATTCTGATCGTAGACATGGTCATCGCCACCACTGGAGACAACTCGGTGATAAACCGCGAAGAAGCCAACGGCAACCGCAATGATCACCGCCGTGACGGTAAGCGCATCAAGAAACGCACTGAGCACGGCCGCTACGAAACTGAACAGAAGCGATAAAAACGCTTTAGAACGAACTTTCAACAGCAGCTTCGTGAACACATACAACAGCATGTCTTTCAGGACGTAGATACCGGCGACCATGAACATCAGCAGGATGATCACTGGCAAGTTCTTTTCAACCTCGTGGTAGACCGTCTCGGGCGAGGCAAGACCAATGATCAGCGCCTCTATCGCAAGCAACCCGCCGGGTTGCAGCGGATAACACTTGAGCGCCATGGCCAGCGTGAAAATGAACTCAATCACGAGTATCCAACCGACGAAGAAAGGATCAATCGTGGCGAACAGGATCGGGTTAGCGATAAGAAAAGCAATGATGACTTGCTTGTACCAGGACGGCGCGTTTCCGAGGAAGTTGTTGCGAAGCGCCTGCGCGAAGGTGTACACCATACTCTTAAGGTCCTTGTTCCTGCCTTTGCACCGCACAGCCTGCGGTACTTAACCGGCCGTTATTGTAGTGTAAGCGTCCGCTTGGCGCAGTTATTTAGCGCTTCCTTGCGATGCGGTTCGCCAGACCGCTGGAGCGCCGCTGTCTTTTTCGATACGACGTAGCAATGCCTCGTGGGCCGCTAGCTCATTGGCGTCCGGCGCAATCACCGGCGTTCGTACGTTCAGCGCCATGGGTTGCTCGTCAGCGACGTCCGCCGCACCAGTAACTACAGGCGTGGCTTCCAACGACAGCGAGTCCTGTCCGCCAGTCATCAGCAGGTACACATCGCCCAGCAACCGCGCATCGAGCAGCGCACCGTGTAAGTCACGGCCGGAATTATCGACCTGATAGCGCTTGCACAACGCATCTAGCGAGTTGCGCTGCCCTGGGTGTTGCTCACGGGCAAGCTTCAGGCTGTCGGTGACTTTGCACAAGTCTTCAAGCCGCTGGCGTTTATGGCTCATGCGCTTGAGTTCATGCTCGAGAAAACCGACATCAAACGGCGCATTGTGAATCACTAACTCGGCGCCGACGACAAACTCGAGAAAAGCATCGGCGATATCGGGGAATCTGGGCTGATCGACAAGATCTTCATTGCGTATGCCGTGCACAGCAATCGCACCGGCATCAATCTGGCGATCCGGATTCAGATATTGGTGCCAGGTTTTCCCTGTAACGCGGCGATCAACGATCTCGACACAACCGATTTCGATAATGCGGTGACCCGAAGCTGGGTCTAACCCTGTCGTCTCCGTATCCAGAACGATCATGCGAGCGGCGCTCATTGGCCAGCCGCCAGTAACGCATCCAAACCCTCATTCGCCAAAGCATCGGCGGCCTCGTTGCCCACATCGCCCGCATGACCTTTGACCCAATGCCAGGAAATCTCATGGCGTTGCGCTGCCGAATCCAGTGCCTGCCACAGATCTTGATTCTTGACGGGTTTCTTGGCAGCCGTACGCCAGCCACGTGCTTTCCAGCCGGCAAGCCACTTGGTAATACCGTCGCGCACATAGACCGAATCGGTGTACAAGTCGATGCGGCAAGGCCGCTTCAGCGCTTGCAATGCCTCGATCGCGGCCATCAATTCCATTCTGTTATTCGTCGTGTCGTGTTCACCGCCGCACAGGCGCTTGTCTTTGCCGCCCCATGACAGCAGCGCACCCCAGCCGCCGGAGCCCGGATTTCCGCGGCAGGCGCCGTCAGTGTAAATGACGACGTGAGTGTCAGCCATTGTCGCTGTCTTCCGAATCCGGCGCGTGCACCATCTTGACGACGTTGCGCAGAGACGGCTTGGTCACGCCGCCAACGACACGCGCACGTCGATGCCAACGCGGGCGGATGGGTGTGATTGCCGCAACGCGCTTGCGTGCTTGCAACAAATAACAGGCCGCAAGCTCAGGAAACCAGCGTTGCGCTGTGTGCGCCAGCTTTTCGTTACCGCCTGTTGCAAAGCGATCAAACGGTGGTCGAAAGAAGAATCGCTGGTGATTCTCAACCCGCAAATCAAGCAATTGCAGCCAATCGCGCAGCGTGCGTTCGCCGAGTGCATGATTGATGCCCGACGGAAAAGAGCCGCGTGAAAACAGTCTGCGCATGCCCCAAAGGCCAAAAGGCTTGAATCCAAGCATCAATAATCGGCCATCTGAGCGTAGAACCCGATGGACTTCGCGCAACACATCATGCGGTGATACGGCCATATCAAGCGTATGTGGTAACAAAACCGCATCTACAGAATTGGAATCGAACGGCAGTCGGGCGAAATCGGCGTAAACGCCAGCGGCGACGCCTTGCTCGGCTGTATACACGGTCACGGCGTGCTGGGTGCGAGATAAGTCGATAAAACCCTCAGCGCTACCCCAGCGACCGATTTGTAACAGATGCTCACCAAAAACCCCTTCGAGTGCCTGGCGCAACTGATCCCGCTCGCAACCCAGCAGCGCCTGACCCATTGGGGTTTCCAGCCAACCTGGATACGCTCCGGCAATGTGATTTTCCTGCGTCATAACCGCAAACCCTACCGCCGCTCGGTTTGAATGTGAAGCGCTGACTTGCATTAGCCAGTCACAGAAGTAGGATCGAATGAATGAGCTTGAAAAACACGTTATTGATTGGCGCGCTTGCCGCATCGTTAAGCGCGATAACCGCTGGCGCCGATGACAGCCAAAGTTCGCCCCACGCGGTAGCGCCATTGCATGGCGACCAGGCATTTATGCTTCGCCACAGTGCCAGTTGGCTTCACGAAACGCCTGCCGAATATCGTGCGACGCTTACGCGCGATCAGGATATTGATGCACCTGCTGAACCGACAGATCTCATCGATCGCATGCGTCATCGCTTTACGCTGCCCGTTGTACAAACGCCGCGCACGATGGCACAGATCCACTGGTACGCACGCCATCCGGAATACCTGAATCGCGTATTCAACCGCGCCCGACCTTACTTGCATCATATTGTCGGGGAGCTCGAAGCACGCGATATGCCAGCAGAGCTCGCCTTGCTGCCTATCGTTGAGAGCGCGTTCGACCCGTTTGCGTATTCGCATGGCCGCGCAGCAGGCCTATGGCAGATTATTCCAGGCACGGGTCGCCGTTTTGGTCTTGAACAAAATTGGTGGTATGACGGCCGCCGCGATGTAATCGCCGCAACCGATGCTGCGCTTCGTTATCTCAGCCTGCTCGCCAAACGCTATGACGGCGATTATGAGCTTGCGGTAGCTGCTTACAATTCGGGCGAAGGTACCGTAGATCGTGCCATTCGTCGCAACAAAAAAGCGGGCAAGCCGACCGATTTTTGGTCGCTAAAACTACCGCGCGAAACTTCCGCCTACGTGCCTAAGCTACTCGCACTGGCCGATATCGTTGCAACGCCGTCATCACATGGTCTCGTGTTGCCGCAAATCAGCGACGTGCCGATGATTGATGTCGTTGATGTCGGTACCCAGATTGATCTTGCGCTGGCTGCGGAGTTAGCCGGTATCGATATTGACACACTGTACCGGCATAACCCGGGATTCAATCAATGGGCGACAGCGCCTGATGGCCCGCACAGCCTGGTCGTACCGATCGAAGCGGCCGCCGCCCTGCGCGACGCCATCAGTGCTCTACCCGATGGCGAGCGTATGCGTTGGAAGCGGCACAAAATCAAAAGCGGGCAAACCTTGTCGCATATCGCACAACAATATAGAACGACCACCGAGACGATACGATCAGCCAATAATCTGAAAGGTAACGCCATTCGCGAAGGTCGCTACTTGATGATCCCAACGGCAAGTCAGCCCTTGAGCGCCTACAGCCAAAGCGCGGCGGAACGGCTGGATCGAAAACAATCGCGCGCACGTGGCGACGAACGAATAGACCACACCGTGAGTAACGGAGAGAGCTTGTGGACGATCGCAAAACGCTACGGCGTCTCAACGGCATCGCTCGCACGCTGGAACGGCATGGCGCCGCGCGACACGCTGAGCGTGGGTAAGAAGCTAGTCATTTGGCGTGATAAGACAACGGCGGCGGCATCCACAAATGTGCCCGCTACGGCGCCCGGCAAGCGCGCCGCTACAACGCGAAAGGTGCATTACACAGTGAAGAGCGGCGACTCACTAGCGCGCATTGCAGCGCGTTTCAGAGTCGCCATCAGCGACATCGCACGCTGGAACGATCTGAACGTTGAGCGTATTTTGCGACCAGGTCAGCGCTTGACGATGTTCGTCGACGTTCGCCGGCAGTCCAGCTAGCAGATTCAGACCGCATTGCGCGCTACAATAGCCGGATAACAACTGGCTTGTAGGAGCACAACATGGGGTTTTTGGCTGGCAAACGCGCGCTGATCGTTGGATTGGCAAGTAAACGCTCAATTGCATACGGCATCGCCGAGGCAATGCATCGCGAAGGCGCCGAGCTTGCATTCACCTACCAGAACGAAAAACTCAAAGGCCGGGTCGAAGACATGGCCGGGGCTTTTGGCTCACAGCTGTGCTGTCAGATGGATGTCGCGTCCGATGATGAGATCAACGCGGCCATTGCTGCGATAGGCGAGCAATGGGATGGCATGGATGTCGCTGTGCACTCGGTTGGTTTCGCGCCGCGCGAACAATTGGCCGGTCGTTTCGTTGACAGTGTGACTCGTGAGGGTTTCGGTATTGCGCACGATATCTCAAGCTATTCGTTTGCGGCTCTGGCCAAGGCCACACTGCCGCTCATGCAACAACGCAATGGCGCCTTGCTCACGCTCAGCTACTTAGGCGCGATTCGTGCGATCCCGAACTACAACGTCATGGGGCTTGCGAAAGCGAGTCTTGAGGCCAGCGTGCGATTCCTGGCGTCTGATTTGGGCATCGACGGCATACGCGTCAACGGTATCTCAGCAGGGCCGATTAAGACATTGGCGGCATCAGGAGTGGGCGGCATTAGAAAAATGCTGAGCCATGCTGAAACGGTATCGCCGCTGAAGCGTAATGTGACGATTCAGGATGTCGGCAACACAGCTGCGTTCCTGTGTTCTGATCTTGCCGCCGGCATCACTGGCGAGATCGTGTACGTTGACGGCGGCTACAGCAACATCGGCATGTCGCTCGACTAACCTAATCCGGACTAGCGCTCCGGACGTTTGTCGGCGATCACATCGCCGGTAAGCACCGGAGAGCCGGGCGAGCCGGCAACGGCGGTCGCCTCACCTTCAAGCCGAGCCACGATCGCCGCACAGCAGGCGTCACCGAAAATATTGACCGAGGTGCGCGCCATGTCTAACACCCGGTCAAACACCATCAGCACGCCGATCGCTTCAACCGGCAAACCGATAGCGGCAAGAATAATTGCGATGGCGACTAGCGACGCAGACGGTACACCGGCGACACCGATAGACGTCAGCAACGCAATTACAACGATTGAGAACTGCACGCCCAGTGTCAGATCAAGGCCATAGGCTTGTGCCAGGAACATAGCAGCGGTGCACTCATAAAGCGCTGTGCCGTTCATATTGACCGTTGCACCTAGCGGCAGAACAAAACTCGATACGCGACTCGACACGCCTGCATTTTTCTCAACGCAATCCATCGTGATCGGCAACGTCGCCGAGGATGATGATGTTGAGAATGCCGTTAACATCGCGGGGCTCATTGCCCGCAACATGTGCGTGGGTCGAATGCCAACCGTCCTGAGCAACACGGGTAGCGTGATGAGCGTATGCGCTGCAAGCGCGGCAAGCACCACTAACGAGAACTTCAGCAACGGCGCCGCCGCATCGAACCCAGTCTTGGCAACCGTCTCTGCGACCAATCCAAACACGCCGATCGGCGCGACGACCATCACCAAATGCGTGATCTGCATCATGATGCCGAACACGCCATCCCAGAATCGCTGTTGCGTCGCGCGCAACTCCTCGGGCAGCTTGCTCAGACAATAGCCGAACAGCAGCGCGAAGAAAATCAGTCCGAGCATCTGCCCTTCAGCAGCTGCAGCAACAATGTTCGGTGGCACCATGCGCAAGAAAATATTGACGACGTCGCCGACGCCTTTGCCTTCTACGCGCGCCGCAACGTCTGCAACGTTTTCGGTTAACGCCAGTTGCTCGCCGATCGGCTCGCCATTTTCATAACCAGGCTGAAAGACATTGATCAGCAACAAACCAACGAGAATCGCCAGCAACGTGGTCGTTGCATAAAACGCCAGCGTTTTGCCACCGAGTCGACCAAGATTACCCGATCCGCCGATACCTGCGACGCCAACGATAATTGATGACGTAATCAGCGGAACAATCAGCATCCGCAACGCTTGCAAAAACAAATTGCCAATGAAGTCGAAAACAGCGACGAATGTCACTGAGGTACCGGGAACGACAGCCTCCGCGCCCAATAGAGAACCGATAACACCTGCCGCGACAATCGCAATCAGAATTTGCCAGTGCAACGCAAGCCGTGTCATATCTTTCCCCTTCCGAAAACCGTCGTACAGCATGCCATACACCCGTGCAATGGGCGATAGCAGCGCCTCTTAAGTTATCAGAAGTCTGGCGTGCTGTTTTGTTCCAAAGCAGAGCCGTATTCGATATCCGCCGTTTCGCGCACGGCATTGCCATACGCATCAAGTTGCAGCTGCGCATCACGCTGAGCCAGTTGGTTGCGCGCAAGCTCCAACTGTTGCGGCGGCATATCTGATGCACTGCC
>JBCBZK010000003.1:0-73589 GCA_039815365.1 Pseudomonadota bacterium
GCTCATGCGCAAAGACTGGAATCTGGGTTACGCGGTGCCGGCAGTCGGCAACGAAGTCACCCTGAACATCCAGGTCGAATTGAACTACGCGGACGGCGAATAAGGCCGGCGGCTCGATGTCCGCAAGCGTAGACGCGCCGGGCGACAGCGCGGACGCAATACAGCACAAATACACGGCGATAGCTCAGTGGTTCCACTGGGCTATCGCCGCGATGATTGTGTTGCAGTTTGTGCTGGCGCAGTTGTCTGAATGGGCGGAGCACGACGGTGAGCGCTTACGCCAGTTGGCGTTGCTTGCAAACCATAAATCGGTAGGCATGACCATCCTTGTGCTTGCCATCGCACGCCTGGCCTGGCGCCTGACGCACACGCCGCCCAAACTACCGGTGGCGATGGTCGACTGGCAAAAATCAGCCTCGCACTGGGCGCACGTAGCGCTCTATGGTTTCTTGTTCGCCCTGCCCGTCACCGGTTGGCTGATGTCATCTGCGGCGGCGTACAGTGTCAGTTGGTTTAACGTCTTTAGCTGGCCCGACCTGATAGCGCCATCAGTGGCATGGCGAGATAACCTAAAGCTCATTCATGAATGGCTCGGCAAAGCACTCTTTGTGACCGCGCTGATACACATAGGCGCAGCGTGCAAACATCACTTTATCGACCGTGACACGGTATTGAAACGTATGACTACTACAGCAACTTTCAGTGCGTTCATCGCACTGGTCGGTCTTGGCGCGTTTTCGTTGACGAACGTTGGCGCCAAGGCACCAGCACCGCAACACAGTGAATCTTCGGATGAAATCGTGCAGAGCGCGTCAGATTCGACAACCGCTGCGGTCTCGGTGCGAGCAACGTCAGAGAGCGCGCCAGCAACAGCGGCAGCTGCGGCCCCGCCGCTGTGGATCATTGATGCTGACAACAGCACCATTGAGTTTACGGCGGAACAAGCCGGTGCGAGTTTCACCGGCGTTTGGCAACGTTGGCAAGGTGAGCTTCGGTTTGACGCCGATAATCTGGCACTCAGCGCATTTGATGTCAGCATCGACGTGACTGGCGTTGAAACCGACGATGCAGATCGCAACGCAACGTTACAGGATGCAGAGTGGTTTGATGCGGCGAGCTTTCCGGTGGCGCGTTTTTCAACGCAAGAAATCACGGTCGATGGCGACGGTTTTAGCGGCCAGTGCACTCTGACCATTAAAGACAAGGCCAGTCCGGTTACTTTTTTGTTTACCGTCAAACAGGACGGTAATACCGTTATGTTGAATGGTACGGCGCGGCTCGACCGTTTGGCGTTAGGCGTGGGTACCGGCGAATGGGCATCGACTGAATGGGTGGGTCAGTACGTAGACGTTGCGGTTGTCGTGACAGCGGAGCTTCCCTGACGGACAACGAACAGCACCAACACACGGCGCATTCGCGCATTCACTGCGCGCGTTACGCATATGGCTTATAATGTTTCGCGAGAAACTTTGGGCATGACGGTTTTAGTGGCGGACACGCACTAACAACGTCATGCCGTTTTATTTGGGGAGTTAGACGCTATGGCGAGCAAGCAATCCAGCCTGCATGTGCCCAAGGCACCTGCGCGCCCGGGCGATGATCCGGATTTTTCCTATTTGAAATTATCGCCGGCAGGCGCGATGCCGCGACCGGACAGTAACGCGAAAATCGCCGACACCGAACTGTTGGCGACGGGGCTGGTGCGGGTATTGGATGAGGACCACAACGCCAAAGGCGCATGGAACCCGCACCTTGACGCAAAAGAACTGCAAATCGGCTTACGCCATATGCTGATGACGCGTGCATTCGATGAGCGGATGCAGCGCGTTCAGCGGCAGGGCAAGACGTCTTTCTATGTGAAGTCAACCGGTGAAGAAGCCGTATCTGTCGCGCAAGCGATGGCGCTGCGTCCCGGTGACATGCTGTTTCCGTCCTACCGAAATCAGGGTCTGTTTATCACGCGCGGCTCAAGCCTGACCGATCTCATGTCGCAGTGTTTGTCGAACACGCGCGACATGTGTAAGGGTCGCCAGCTGCCCGTGATGTATCACTCAAAGCAAGACAGCATCTTCTCGATCTCAGGCAACCTCGGTACGCAATTTCCGCAAGCGGTTGGCTGGGCAATGGCATCGGCGATCAAAGGCGAGCAACACATTGCTGCCGCGTGGATTGGCGACGGCACAACAGCTGAGGCAGACTTCCATCATGCACTGACGTTCGCGTCGGTCTATCGCGCGCCGGTGTTGCTCAACGTTGTAAACAACCAATATGCGATTTCGACGTTCCAATCGTTCGCCGGCGGCGAACAGCAAACGTTCGCTGCACGCGGGCCTGGCAACGGCATCGCTGGCGTACGCGTTGACGGCAATGACTTTCTCGCCGTTTATGCCGTCACACAATGGGCCGCCGAGCGCGCACGCGCCGGCGCCGGCGCAACCTTGATCGAACATGTGACCTACCGCGGCTCTGCACATTCCACCAGCGATGATCCGACGCGCTATCGCCCCAAAGATGAGTGGGATGCGTTTCCGCTAGGCGACCCTGTCGAGCGACTCAAGCAATACCTCATTGCAATGGGCGAATGGTCGAACGAACAGCACGATGCACTAACCGCAGAACTTGACGCACATGTCGTCGCAAGCTGGAAAGAGGCCACGAGTTACGGAACGATGAACGAAGGACCGCGACTTGATGCGTCATTGATGTTCGAAGATATTTTTAAGGACATGCCCGACAACCTGAAAGCGCAGCGCGACGCATGGCGCGCTGAACGCGATCGCGGTTAGGCACTCTGGAGAGATAACGGCATGGCTAAAATGAATATGATCCAGGCGCTGAACTCAGCGATGGATATTGCAATGGATCGCGACCCCTCAGTGGTTGTGATGGGTGAAGACGTCGGCTATTTCGGCGGCGTGTTTCGCTGCACCGATGGCTTGCAACGAAAATATGGTGAACACCGCTGTATCGATACGCCGATCTCGGAAGGCGGTATCGTCGGCACAGCGATTGGGATGGCCGTCAACGGACTACGACCCATCGCGGAAATTCAGTTTGCCGACTATATTTACCCGGGGTTTGATCAGATCGTCAGTGAGCTCGCGCGTGTTCGCTACCGCAGCGCAGGCGATTTTTGCGCGCCGGTGACGATACGCACGCCCTGCGGTGGTGGTATCCGCGGTGGCCAAACCCACTCACAAAGCCCTGAGGGCATTTTCGCGCACGTGTCTGGCATCCAGGTCGTCATGCCGTCGAATCCCTATGACGCCAAAGGCTTGCTGCTATCAGCAATTGAGAGCGATGACCCGGTCGTATTTTTTGAACCCAAGCGCATTTACAACGGACCGTTCGACGGCGACCCGAACAAGCCCGCGGTCAGCTGGTCTTCTCACCCGCAAGGCGAAGTGCCCGATGGTCACTACACAGTACCGATAGGCTCAGCGAATGTCGTCGAATCGGGCAGCGACGTCACGATCATCACTTATGGGACCATGGTGCATGTTTCGCAAGCGGCAGCCAATGCCGCTGGCGTTGATGCCGAGATTATCGACGTACGATCGATTCAACCGCTGGATCTCGATACGTTAACGACATCCGTCAACAAGACCGGACGCTGCGTTGTCGTTCACGAAGCAACCCGTTTCTCAGGCTATGGCGCAGAATTATCCGCCAGCGTGCAGGAGGCGTGCTTTTATTCACTAGAAGCATCGATCCTGCGGGTGACCGGCTGGGACACACCTTACCCTCACGCGTTTGAATGGGATTACTTCCCAGGCCAAAAGCGCATCATCCATGCACTGCAACAGGTAATGGAGCGTTAATCGATGAGTCAATACGTATTTAAGCTACCCGATCTTGGCGAGGGACTCGTAGAAGCGGAGATCGGCGAATGGCACGTCAAGGTCGGTGACAGCGTCGCCGAAGATCAAGTGATCGTAGACATGATGACCGACAAAGCCGCCGTTGAGATTCCCTCACCGGTCAGCGGCACAATCGCATCACTGCATGGTGTCCAAGGCGACATCGTCCCCGTCGGCACGAATCTGATTGTGTTTAACATCGAACAAGACGGCAGTGTCGATGACACAGGCGTCAAGGAAGTGGTTGCGAGCGCAGCCGCAGTGCCCACGCCGGACGTCGCACCACAACCATCTGCGGCGCAAACAGGCCAGCGGGTACTCACATCACCGGCGATCCGCGCCCGTGCCAAAAAAGCCAACGTTGATTTAGCGGACGTCCCTGCCAGCGGCCCGCGCGGTCGCATTCTGGCAACGGATCTTGATGCCTACATTGCCAGTGACGGGAAGCTCTCATCAGCGGCCAACGATGCACGCTCCGAGTCCGCCGCGTTTGCGCCGACAGATGCAACCGAAGAAATCAAAGTGATCGGTGTGCGACGTGTCATTGCACGCAAAATGAGCGAGAGCAAACGTAATATTCCGCACTTCACGTACGTTGAAGAAATCGATGTCACTGAGTTCGAGTCGCTGCGGCAGCATCTAAATGCAACCCGCAATGATGATCAACCCAAACTGACTTTCTTGCCGTTACTCATAACGGCACTTGCCAAAACACTGCGCCAGTTTCCGCAATGCAACGCAACCTATGATGCTGATCGTGAGATCGTCGTGCGGCACAAAGCGCTGCATGTTGGAATTGCGACGCAAACCGATAACGGTTTGAAAGTACCTGTCATTCAACAAGCGCAAAGCAAAGATATCTGGCAACTCGCCAACGAAGTCACACAATTATCTGCATTGGCACGCAACGGCAAGGCCAACAAGGCGCAGCTGACGGGCTCCAGCATTACGATCACAAGTCTCGGCGCGCTGGGCGGGATCGTGACGACGCCTGTCATCAATGCGCCTGAGGTTGGCATCATCGGTATCAACAAAGCCGTTGATCGTCCGGTTGTCAAAGATGGCGCCATCGTCGTTCGCCGCATGATGAACTTGTCAGTATCTTTCGATCACCGTTTTGTTGACGGTTACGATGCCGCTGAAATGGTTCAGTACATCAAGGGACTGATCGAACACCCTGCAACGATGTTTATGCGATAGCTGCTGTTGTACGCGAGCACGCGCCAACCGCACAGACTTGGCTGCGCTAACACTCAGCGGCAGATTGTCGTGCGTCGGTATCGTCACCGATAAAACGAATCAAACGATCCCACTCTGGTTTGTCTTTCGCAATTTGATACGACTTCAAATCCGACAACCCAATACCGAGTTCAGACGCGTGAACGTAGTTTTGCGTATCGCGAAGAACCGCGACCACCGGAATACCAAGACTGGTCAGAAATCGCATCAGGCGTTGGAATGCCTTGTTGTTGCGTCGCGTTCTGTTGGCAATGATGCCGAGCTGCGTTTTGCTGCGATCAAGTTTGGCGACGAGCAGTAAATCTGCAATAGCGCGTGACGCAGCATGGATATCAAACTTGGACGGCAGCACCGGCATTAACACTTTGTCTGCGTCGCGTGTGATCTCACGCATTTGCGGTGCGGTGAATCCGGCAGGGGAATCAACGATGACCCAATCACAGTCCTGCGGAATCCGTAATTGAAAGCTACGCGTCACATCCATCCGCGTCTCATACGCCGCGATGCCGTGTACGGCAGGCAAACCCTCAGGCCGCTCTGCCAACCAATGCATACTCGACCCTTGCGGATCGAAATCCATTAGCGTCGGCTTACCACCCGCGCCGGCGTAAAAACTCGCGAGGTTGGTCGCCAACGTTGTCTTGCCGCTACCACCTTTCGGGTTTACGACCACAATTTTTTTGCGCATAGGCTCCATGGGCGATCCTTGCCCTAGCGATATCTAGTTATCGGTCAGTGTGCCGTTTTTTTGAGCGTACTGCATTAAACAGTTGTTACAAGTGGCTATTGCATGAGCAAAAAAAAACCACCGGCGAACCGGTGGCAAGGTTTACGTTGCTGAAAGGGGGGCAGCAACGCGATACGCGCTATTTCAGTACGTTAGGCCAGTTCGTGTCCGCAAGTTTGATGAAGCCAACAGGGTCTTTGCGCCATGTCGCGCCAACATCATCGTTGTAATTCACATACAACTTGTCGTCGACGATTGCCCAGACCGTCGGATCACCCGAAGCGGTATAGCCTTGCGATACGGCCCAGGCGCAATATCCGCCGTACTGCGGCGCATATTTCTCGGGGTTTGCGACAAAGGCGTCGCGATTTGCAGCGCTAGCGAATAACCACTTTGCACCGTTGTGCTTTGTACTGAATTTCTTGCTGCCTTTTACCGGCTTGCCGTCAGTGAAGTAGGCGACGGTGTCATAACCACTCAGCGCCGTGCTTGAGAAAACCCCCGTGTATACCGGATCTTTATCGGCGAACGCTGATGCTGAAAATGTGGCAAGCACAAAGCTTAGAATAACCGCCGTGAAAGGCAGGCGGCGTGATCTGTGGATCGTTATCGAGGTCATTGGCTCGCTCCAATATGTGTTGATGCGACAGAAGACCCAACGATCTGGCAAAACATTTCAGCTATTTTAACGACCCGACTGTAACGCGACTGCCTGCGCTGCTGCCTCGGTTACCGCCGACCAATTGCCTTGCGCGACGTCATCTTTGTTGACGATCCAACTGCCACCCACACAGGCAACCGAACTGAGTGCCAAGTAGTCTTCTGCATTCTGAAGGTTGATACCGCCAGTTGGGCAAAAGTACAAGCCCGGGAACACGGCAGAAAACGCTTTTAGCGCATTCACGCCACCCGCGTATTGAGCCGGAAAGAACTTCACAGCATCTAACCCAAGCGCAACCCATTGTGCGACCTCGCTGGTCGTCTGCGCGCCGGGCAATATCGCAACGCCGCGCGATTTGCAGACATCAAATACAGGCATCGAGATACCGGGCGAGACGATAAACGACACGCCGGCATCAATCACCGCGTTCGCCTGTGCCTCTGTCCAAACCGTGCCGGCACCGACACACATGTCCGGGCACTGTTGCGCAATCGCCTCAATAGAAGCTATGGCGGCATCGCTACGCAACGTGATCTCTATGACTTTAATGCCGCCTGCAAGCAGCGCATTCGCCAACGGCACTGAGTGCTCAACGTCCTGTATCACGACGACCGGTATTACCGGCGAAATCTTCATCATATCGGTCATGTCAGACATGCTCATATCTCCCATTGCGTGCGCCACTGCGATCAATCGGCAGCGCACTTCCTCCTGATTCGGCATTGCTCGCAACACCACGCATATTGGCGAACAATTCACGCCCCATCCCGAACGCATGTGAGCCAACAACGGGCAGTGTCGGTTCGCGCGCCGCTAACTGGGCGGCGTCAACGTCAACTGACAGTGTGCCCGTGATGGCATCGACGCTCACAATATCGCCGTCCCGGATGCGCCCGATGGCACCGCCGTCGAGCGCCTCTGGCGATACCTGAATAGCCGCTGGCACTTTGCCCGACGCTCCGGACATACGACCGTCTGTCACTAGCGCTACTTTGAAACCATTGTCTTGCAGCACACCCAACGACGGCGTCAATTTGTGCAACTCCGGCATGCCGTTCGCTTTGGGCCCCTGATTGACGACGACGACGATTACGTCTTGATTCAGGGAACCTTCATTGAAAGCATCGACAACAGCATGTTGCGAATTGAACACTTTTGCAGGTGCGGTGATCGTGCGATGTTCATCTTTCACGGCCGATACCTTAATGATTGCTCGGCCGACATTACCCTTCAAAAGATTCAAACCACCCGATGCCGCAAACGGTTTGCTTACGCCACGCAACACGTCAGCGTCCAGCGATGTTTCCGGCCCCGATTGCCATGCGACGGTATCGTTACCCTCTGCATCCTGCTCACCCAACACCGCTTCGTTGGCATAGTGCGCCAGACCTTCACCGGCAATCGTTTGAACGTCCGGATGCAGAAGACCATGTGCCAGCAACTCACGCACCATGAATGCGATGCCGCCGGCAGCGGCAAAGTGATTCACGTCAGCTTGACCATTCGGATACACGCGCGCAAGCAACGGTACGACTTGCGACAAATCATCAAAATCCTGCCAGTCCATATCGATACCGGCTGCCTTGCCCATAGCAATAAGGTGAATCGTATGGTTCGTCGAACCGCCTGACGCCAACAGACCGACAACGCCATTGACCAATGCGCGCTCGTCGAAGACCGATGCCATCGGTATGTACTCATCGCCGAGCGCGGAGATGGCGACACTGCGTGCCGCTGCCGCGCGTGTCAGCGCTCCGCGCAATCGCGTTTGCGGGTTCACAAATGATGTGCCTGGCAATTGCAATCCCATGAACTCCATCAGCAACTGATTGCTGTTGGCGGTGCCATAGAATGTGCACGTGCCGGCTGAATGGTACGACTTGGATTCCGACTGTAACAACTCGTCCCGGGTAATCTTCCCTTGCGCATACAACTGTCGTGCTTGCGCCTTGGCGGCGTTGGTGATGCCTGACGTCATCGGCCCGGCTGGCACAAAGACGACCGGCAAGTGGCCAAAGGTCAGCGCACCGATAACAAGACCTGGAACAATCTTGTCGCAAACACCCAGGCACAACGCACCATCAAACATGTTGTGCGATAACGATACTGCTGTCGCCATGGCAATGACGTCGCGACTGAACAGACTCAGGTCCATGCCAGGCTGACCTTGCGTCACGCCGTCACACATCGCCGGCACCCCGCCGGCAAACTGAGCGAAACCGCCAGCCTTCCAGGCTGCCGCTTTGAGCATCGGTGGATATTCGCCCAAGGGTTGATGTGCCGACAGCATTTCATTGTAGGAAGACACTATGGCAATGTTGGCGCGCTCCTTGCCGGTCAGCGCTTTTTTGCCGACAGCGTCATTCGCGGCAAAACCGTGCGCAAGATTACCGCAGGATAACTCCGCGCGATGCGGCCCGTCCCGGCGGGCTTGCTCGATCATTGCAAGATAATCCGCCCGCGTTTGCGCGCTTCGCTCGCGAATTCGTTGGGTGACTTTTTCAACGATGGTATGCATCAAAATGCTCCGGCGTTACAACGCAAAATAGGTGCTGACAGGAACGATTTCCTGGCGCAAAACAGAACGCACCGGGAATTCTTTAAGCTCGCCGTCCACGGAAGCCGCGGCGAAAACATCAGCCTTGCTTTGACCAAAGAAGAGTAACCCGATTGCATGCGCATTCAGCAATGCGTTCGGCGTTAACGACACGCGCTGCAATGGTTGGCTTGGCGGTTTGGCGACAATGCACGCCTCTTGGCTGCTGAGCGCCGACTCAATATCGGGATCGTCGGGAAACAACGAGGCGGTATGACCGTCGTCACCCATCCCGAGCAGAACATAGTCGAATGGCAACGGTAACGCCGAAACGCGATCTGCAATCGTCTGGATCGCACCATCCGCGTGCATACCGGGTTCGTACAGCGACACGAAACGTGCATCGCTTGCTTTGTCTCGCAATAACTCACGCGCAATCATGCCCGCGTTGCTTGAGGGATCATCCTCCGCCACCCAACGCTCATCGCTCGCAAGCACCGTGACTTTGGACCAATCAATATCCGTCGCAGCTAAGGCATTGAGTGTTGCGAGCGGCGAGCTGCCGCCCGAGACAACCAGTGTTGCGTGGCCGCGCGCATCGATCGCTGCCGCAAGACGTCGTGCAATATCTGCGCTCAGGGATATCGCCACGCGTTCGCGATCATCGAAAAAATGTTGGGAGAACATATTTACTCCGTCTAAAACAGTAGCGGACTAGTCGTCCTTGTACTCAAACCACGCGCGATCATCGCGATCCAGCAAAACAATGGCGTCGCTAGGCCCCCAGGTGCCGGCTGCATAACTCTGCGGCGCCACTTTGGCCTGCGCCCATGCGTCAATAATGCCGTCAATCCAACCCCAGGCCGCGTCTACTTCAGCGCGATGCATGAACAGCGCTGGATTACCGCGCAGCACTTCCATCAACAAGCGTTCGTATGCGTCCGGATAGCGCACTTGGTAGGCATCGTTAAAACTCAAGTTCAGTGGCAGTGATCGCAGTTGAAAGCCGCCAGGCCCTGGCTCTTTGGTCACCATCGTCAGCATCATGCCTTCGTTAGGCTGCAAACGAATGATCAGACGGTTAGGTTCTATTTCCTCTTCCTGTCCCGGAAAAATCGAGTGGCTTGTTTGACGAAACTGGATCACGATCTCCGATGATTTGGTCGGCAAGCGCTTACCTGTGCGTAAGTAAAACGGTGTGCCGCTCCAACGCCAATTATCGATATCAGCGCGAATGGCAACGAACGTCTCAATATCGCTTTTGTCACCGAGTTCATCGGCATAGCCGGCAACCGCCTCTCCCGCGACCGCACCAGCGGCATACTGACCCCGCGCCGTAGCTCGTTTGACGCTTTCCGTGGTTATTGGTCGCAGCGCTTTGAGCACTTTAATTTTTTCATTACGCACGTCATCGTGGTTCATGCTGAGCGGTGGCTCCATCGCCACCAAACAGAGCAACTGCAGCATATGGTTTTGCACCATGTCGCGTAATGCACCGGTATGGTTATAGAACTGCGCGCGATTCCCCGTGCCGATATGTTCGGCAACGCTAATCTGCACATGATCAATATGCGTGCGATTCCACAGTGGCTCCAGTAGTGAGTTCGCGAACCGCAACGCCGAAAGATTTTGCACCGTCTCTTTACCGAGATAGTGATCAATACGATAGATCTGACTCTCTTCGAAGTATTGTCCGACGGCGTCGTTGATTTCACGGGCCGACTCGCGATCACTACCGACGGGCTTTTCCAGAACAATACGTGTGCTGGGTTCGATAAGACCGTTCTCACTAATCTGGCGCGCACTCTCCCCGAACAAGGTCGGAATCGTCGCCATGTAAAAGACTCGCGTCCGCTCATCGCCCGTCTTCTTCAACCGCCGTGCGAGCTCCTTCCAGCCATCTGGCGTGGTGATGTCCAGCGTCTGGTAACGCAGTCGAGCCGAAAACCGCGCCCAAACGGCATCGTCTAACAGCTCGGCGGCCAAATAGGTTTCCAGCGCTTGACGGACGAGGTCGACGAACCCCTCGTTGGTCATTTCACCACGCGATGCCGCCACAATCCGGCTGTCATCCGTGAACTGACCATCACGGTCGCGGTGAAACAATGCAGGCAGGAGTTTGCGTTGCGCAAGATCGCCGGTGCCACCAAAAATCACTAAATCGAAAGTGCTGACAGGTACAAACTGCGCCATGCGTTGATCACCTTTAGGTCATTGAATGCTTTGCGCGAGAAATTTTACTACAAAAATTAGCGTCGAAATAGCCTATTTTGTGTAGTATCACTACATATGTTGACCCGAATCCGCCAAACACGTGACCAATTCTCGCCGGCTGAACGGCGTGTCGCTGATTGGTTGTTATCGCACCCGTTTCAGATCGCCGACATGCGCCTTGCGGAAGTCGCACGCGCGGCTGCAGTGAGCGACCCTACCGTCGTGCGTTTTTGTCGTACGGTTGGCTGCAGTGGTTTTTCTGATTTAAAGCTGACGCTTGCCCGCCAGTTAGCAACACAAACTGATCTGGTGCATGCGGACGTCGAGCGCCGCGATGACGCGCACACCGTAACGCGTAAAATCATCAGTGCGAGCATCTATGAGCTGCAACGTGTCGCTGATTCACTAGACAGCGAACAAGTTGCCAACGTCGCCGCGCAGCTGGTTGGCGCGCGGCGGATTCTGTTCGCCGGCGTTGGCGCGTCCGCAATGGTTGCGCACGACGCGCACAACAAATTTTTCCGGTTAGGATTACCGACAGCGCCCTTTACCGATGCGCCAACGATTGCTCAGGCAGGTGCCACCAGCAACGCGAATACGGTTCTTATCGGCATTTCCAAGACGGGTGAATCTACTGCAATAACGCAGGGAATGGCTCGCGCACAGGCGCTTGGTGCGTTAGGCGTTGCCATCACCGCACCTGGCTCATCACTCGCCAAACAGGCAGACATCGCGCTGTTTGTCGATGCGGTCGAAGACACAGCGACGTTTACGCCAATGAGCTCAAGACTTGCACAGCTAGCCGTACTGGACGTGTTGCAGGTCAGTACAGCGATCGCCGGTGGCAGTGTGATGCAACGCCACCTTGAAGCGAGCAAGCAAGCGCTGCAAGCGCGATGAGCAAGACGCCAGACCCGCAGCGCAGGTCCGGCGACAAGGACTATTCCTGAAGCTCTGCCGCGTCGCCTTCCTGTTTCATCCCCACGACAAACAGAATAACGCCGACAACTATCAGGCCTCCGCGAATTGCGGTGCCAACGGTTGGGCCCCAGTTGTCAATCCACGCCAAAATCGAAAATTCGCGACCCATCATGTTCAGGACAAAAGAGCCTGCCCCGAAGATCGCCATCCACATTCCCAGTGTTTTCATGTGATCTCTCCCCTTTCTTTTGCGTGCGCCTTTGCGGCGCTATGGTTTTGTTGCAGGATCACTTTACTGCACTGAGACCCGAAAACGTACAGAAAAACGCGCGCCCGCGGGCATTGTGCCACTCGGCGCGATCAGCAATCCATCCACATTCGGGTCAGCACCGGGAGCCGGCGAATAGCCAAAAGTCGCGCCGGAGTCATCGGAGTACGACAGATCTGCCGCGACTAACGTCAGTCCCGAAGCAGGCGCGCCATCGTCCAGCGCAACCGGCAACCCGAAGCAATCGGCGTGTTGATAAATACGGTATTTGCCGGCATCAAATCGGTGATGCGAATACCATCGGAATCGATCGCAACGCTTCCCGGGTTTTCAACATCAATGGTGTACTCGGCGACGGCGCCGGGAATCGCATACGGCGCCGACGCACCGTTGAACGGATCAGACACGATACTGACCGTCTTCGTCACGACGAGCGGTGCCGTTGCCGTGAGGCTCGCGGACGCTGGCAACAGATTCACAACGCTGTTGCCGTCGATAGCCGCGCTGACATCACCTTGCGCAATCGTGTTCGTCAAGCTGCCCTGCGCGCCGGCGACCACATCCACGGCAATCGTGCAGCTAGCACCCGCGGCGAGCGTGGCGCCGTTTAACGTCAGTGTTGCGCTGCCAGCAACCGCGTTCACGCTGCCACCACAGGTGTTGCTCGCATTCGGCACAGCCGCATTCTCAAGGTCGGCGGGGTAGTTATCTGCCAGCACCAGCGTCGTTGCGTTGAACGTCGGGTTCGGGTTTGTGATCGTTAACTCAAGCCGCGTCGGTGTGCCGACGCTTGTGATGGCTGGCGTGATGGTCTTGGCAATATCAACCACGCATGTTGCGCCGGGTAGTGTGCCGGCTGGATCAACGGGCTCAACAGTTGCGACACTACCTGCCGCGCCTGTCGTTGCACCGTAGTTTTGATTGAACGGTGACGGGTTACCTTCTGTAACGCCAGGTTGCCCGCCGCCCACGCTAGTCAGACTGCCGGCCAGAGCGATAGAGCGCGCGATGAAACCACCGCCACCACCGCCGCCAGGTCCGTGTGGCGTGCTGTTGCCGTTGCTACCACCGCGGCCACCCTCGGCAAACAACGACACGTTCGCCGACAACGCGTTACGCGCCAGGATAGCGATAGCACCGCCAGCACCGCCGCCACCGCTGCCATCGTTATCAACAGTGGCATTTGCATCATTGCCGTTCGCAAAAACACTACCTGTTCCGGTAATGGTTGCAGCACGAATCAGAACCACACCACCGCCAGACTCACCGCCCGACGCAACACCGTTACCAGGCGAGCCGGTACGGTTGTTCGTTGTGCCTGCACCGCCGCCGCCGCCCATGATGAGTCGGGCTGCACCTTGCGCGGTGACTCCGACGCCACCGAAGCCGCCGGTTTGCGGGCAAACAGACGGACCACCCGGGCACCACGCATGACCCCCACGCCCTCCGTCACCGAAACCGGCGCCGCCGCCACCGCCTGTGTTTTGATCGTTATTTGAAGGTCGACCATCGGTACCGCCACCACCGGCGTTGCCAGGTGCACCGCGCGCGAAGCTGCCGTTCGGGTAACCTTCAACCGCGTTCGTCACGACGCTCACGCCATTCCACACCAGACGCGGTGTACCCGCGAAACCTTCGCCTTTGCCGCCATTTGCCCCGTTCGATGAATCCACTCGATAATCTGTACTGGCGCCTGAACCGCTCGTCGAACCACGACCGCCGGCACCGCGAAACCCAAGACCGTTCGCATTCACCGAACCGCCAGCGAAACTGAGCGTTGCAGCAACGTCGATCACAATGACACCGCCACTGGCACCATCCCAGGGCAAGCCGGTGAGCGTGCCGGCAATGGTTGCGTCGACATATTGCGGCACGCGAATCACTTGATAGGTTCGTTGACCACGATTGCCGTTCGCCGCCTGCGTTGAAAAATCTGTCGTTACGGCTTGATCAATGGTGAGCGTGCCACCGCTTAGCGGCACCGCTCCTGTGGCTCTTGCGAATTCGTAACGCCCGCTGGAACGCAAGTTGGTGGTTCCGGAGCCAGGATCACCGGCAGCGCCGTCGCCGTAGTTCGACGTGTTGTTGCGATTTATGTTGGCGTCTTGCATTTGAATGATGAGCACAAGATCACCGACCGATATCGGCGTTGTGCCGCGCGCCGCGCCCAACGTAAAGCTTGCGGCGCCGACCGTTGGGTTGCCCTGCCCAGGGTAGTAGGTATTGACCACACCGGCAGGTGCCCCGGGACCGTCGTTGCCGGCAGCCGCGCAGCCGTTCGCACGCGCCACAACGGGCACTGCGAAACACAACACAATCAACACGAGCAGGACGCGCTTCATATCACCTCAACACGATAAAGAGCCGCGCGCCGACGGCGCGAAGCGTCCTGCAAGAACGGCTCGAATCTAGGGTGAGAAGGTTAGCAAGCTACTGAAAAACTTATTGTTAAATGGATCACACTACGAAAAAGAACGTGCTAGCCGATCGTCTCAATCAGCGCGTCTGCTATGAAGTCTGCCCGTTCTACGCTTGCATTGTGCCCCATCAAACCGATGCGCCACGCTTTGCCGGCGAATTTTCCAAGACCAGCACCTATCTCGATACTGCGCTCGGACAAAAGCCGAGTGCGTATCGCCGCATCATCGCATCGATCCGGTATGTCAACGAGCGTGAGCGGTGCCAACCGATGTCCGGCATCGACCGTCAGTGACAGATCCGCTTGCTCAAGACGCTCGTATAACCGGGCCGCAGCCGATGCATGGCGTCGCCAGCGATGCTCGAGGCCTTCGTCGGTGACCAACCGCAATGCTTCTTGAATAGCGAACAATGAGTTTACCGGCGCGGTGTGATGATAGGCGCGTTTGCTTTCACCACTTGTGTAATAACTTGCCAGCAAATTGGTATCGCAAAACCAGCTTTGTACCGGCGTCTTGCGAGACGTTGCGCGCTCGATAGCCGCTGCAGAAAATGTAATCGGCGCAAGACCTGGCACGCAAGACAAACACTTCTGACTGCCGGAATAAGTGACGTCTAAACCCCACTCATCCACCTTGAGTTCAACGCCGGACAATGATGTAACCGTGTCGGCAATCACAAGACAATCATGGCGCTTGGCAATGGCCGCCAGCGCTTTTGCATCCGAGCGCACGCCGGTGCTGGTCTCGGCATGGACGAACCCGACCGTCGACGCATCAGGGTGAGCCTTAAGTGCATCTTCGAGCTTCTGCGGATCGACTGGCGTACCCCAGTCGTCTTCAACCGTGACGACCTTTGCGCCAATGCGCTCGCAGATGCTCTGCATGCGTCCACCAAAAACACCATTGATACAAATGATCACAGTGTCACCCGGCTCAACAATATTGACGAAACTCGCCTCCATGCCAATAGACCCTGGCGCGGACAGCACAAACGTCACCGCATTATTGGTCTGGAATGTGGTGCGCAGATCGTCAACGACGGCATCCATCGTCTCCAGAAAAACCGGATCCAAATGCCCAATCGTTGGCTGCGCGAGGGCAATCAGAACGGAATCAGGAACATTCGTCGGACCCGGACCAAACAAATCTCTATACGGAATCAAGGCATCGCCCCCTCTGGCACGTAGCGAACTGTGCCGGGCATTTGCATGACACGCGCGAAATTACATCGACTTGCGTGTCGCATTGCAACTCAGGGTTTGCGCACATCGTGATCGTTCATGTTTTGTCGATGTTTTGCCCGTTCTTGGTGCAATGATGGTTCTATTTACCTGCAGTACCGATTAGGCTTCGTGCACGGGAGCACCATGAAACCAAACAAACCGACATCACGCGACATTGCCTATATGGCGGGTGTTTCGCAGGCGACTGTGTCGCGGGCACTACGCGGCAGCCCGGAAGTCAAACCGGAGACGCGGAAACGAATCCTCGAGGTCGCCAAAGAGCTGAACTATCGCGTCGATAAAAACGCTGCAGGGTTGCGTAGCCGCCAATCGCACACAATCGCGCTACTTTTGTTCGAAGACCGCACGACGGATGCATCGCAAATCAACCCGTTCTTTTTGTCTATGCTTGGCAGCATCGCGCGTGCGTCAGCAACTGCAGACTACGACCTGTTAGTATCGTTTCAGCAATTGAGTAATGACTGGCATTCTCGCTACGAAGCGAGTAGCCGCGCCGACGGCATCATTTTATTGGGTTACGGCGACTATCTGACTTACGGCGAAAAGCTTGCCGCACTGGATGACGCCGGTGCCCATTACATGATCTGGGGTCCCGAACTCAACGGCCATCGCGGGCACTCGCTCGGCTGTGACAATCACAATGGCATGCGCCATGCCGTGAACCATTTGTTGTCGCTTGGTCGTCGTAACATCGCGTTCATCGGCAACGCATCCGAGCGCTTTCCCGAATTCCGCCAACGCTATCTTGGCTACCAGGCGGCGCTGGCATCAGTCGGTATCGGCGCCGACCCAGAGCTGCACGCCGACGCAGACAATCAGGAAATCGCGGGCTATCTCGCCGTCAAACAACTGCTCGCGCATCAACGCGCGTTCGATGGTCTTGTTTGTGCCAGTGATCTGATCGCTATTGGCGCGCTGCGTGCGTTACAAGAAACCAACCATGCCGTGCCGGAAGACATCAGCCTGATCGGCTTCGACGATATCCCTGCAGCCACTTACGTCAATCCGGGGCTGACCACGGTGCGCCAGGACACCGTGACAGCCGGTCAAATCCTGGTTGAGAACCTGATCGCGCTAATCGAAGACAGACCTGTCAAATCCATGCTGATTGAGCCTCGGCTTGTCGTACGTCGCTCGTGCGGCGGTCACCCGCACTAGCGCGTTTTTAGCGTGTGACAAACACCCGCCACTCCCATGGCGCAAGGGTCAACGCGTTGTCGTCGGCGGAAAACACTCGGGCATCACCGGCAAACGCATCTGTGTAATCGCCCGCGAACGGCCCGTCGGTAAAGCGCACTTGCTGCAACGCATCCGAAAAGTTAATCACAGCAAACACAGTCTGTCCGTTACGCGTGCGCGTAAAGCTCAGAACAGCAGCTGCCTGTGTATTTGGCACAGGCACCATGCGACCACCATCACTGCCGTTGCCTAACGCCGGATGGCGGTGTTTGAGTGCGAACAGCTGTTGGTAGAGTGTGCCGATCGGGTGCTGCCGCCAGTCAATCGGGTCTTTGTCAAAAAACGCCAATCGTTTGGGGTTGCCTGCTTCCTGTCCGTTGTAGATGAGCGGCATCCCCTCGCCGACAACAGACAAGACGATCGCGCCTGGCAACCCGTCACCGAACATCTCAAACTGTGTACCGTCCCACGCATTTTTGTCGTGATTGCTCACGAACGTCATCCGGTAGGCATCAGCAGGAAAGGCACTTTCGTTCCATGAGTAATACACATAGAGCGCATCCATCGTGCCTTTGCCTGTCACAAGGTTGTGCACCGCGTCGAACCAGGTCCAGGCGTACGTGGCATCGAAAGCTTCAGCATGCAAATCGCGTGACTCCCACTCGGCAAGCATGAACACCGGTTTGATCGCGTCGAGCTGTTCGCGCACCGTGTTCCAAAAATCAACTGGCACAAAGCCAGCAACATCACAACGATAGCCATCAATGTCCGCTTCGCGCACCCAATACTGCATCGCATCGCTCATGTAGCGTCGCAACGGTTCATGCTGATAATCAAAGTTAATAATGTCAGACCAGTCCCACCAGGGTGTTGGACGAAAATTGCCGTCCCAATCGCGCTCGTACCATTCGGGGTGTTCCCTCACAAGCGCGTTGTCCCATGCCGTATGATTCGCAACCCAATCGAGAATGACGTACATGCCATGCGCATGCGCTTCGGCGACAAACGACTTCAAGTCGTTAAGCGTGCCGAACTCCGGATTGACCGCATAATAATCGCGAACAGCATACGGGCTGCCAAGCGTGCCTTTGCGCTTGCTCTGGCCAATCGGATGAATCGGCATCAGCCACAAAATATCCACACCAAGCTGTTGTAGACGTGGCAGCTCGGCCTCAGCCGCCTTGAAGGTTCCTGCGGCTGAAAACTGTCGCACGTTGATCTGATACAGCGTTGCGTTGCGAGCCCACTCCGGGTGTGTCAGGCGCACGTAAGGCTTTGGTGTGTGTGCTTGCATGTTTTCATGGACCTTCTGCGATGACATCGTCGAACACCCGCCAAGACACACCAGCAAGAGTGTCAGCAACACCGCGCTACTGCGAGCAGCACCCACTGGAGTCGTGAACATGCGGGATGACCCGCTAGCGATTTGCGGTGCGTTGCAAACGACGCAACGCCTTAAGCAGTTCGGCATCTGCAATCGGACCGTCGAACACGAACACGCGGACATCATTTGGCGCAACAATAGCATTCAGTGGCGACAAAGCAGCTTGTGTCATAGAACTGTCACGCTCTGACGCATCACGCCAACCGGTTGGATCGCCTGGGACCGCGATATCAAACGTTGCCGCACGATCGCCCTTGTTGAGTAACACCAAAGCCATCTGCCGAATTTCATCGGTCTGCAATACACGCAAGAATGCAGCGCGATGATCCTCCAGCAACAGATTCACCTGCAGCCCACGTTGCAAGGCAGGCAGCGCTTGGCGCAAATGTGCAATGCGGGCGAGACGTTCACGCACGACGCTAGTCTTGGCAACGGTGATGTTGTCGGTACCGAAATAGTCACGGTTCCCGGCGTGCTCCTGACGACCGGCACGAAAGCCGATTTCTGACCCGTAGTAAACCACCGGTATGCCTCGGGATGTGAACAACCAATTGTTAGCGTTGATAAAGCCTTGTGGGTCAGCGTCAAGTCGCGGCATGTCGTGGTTATCGTAAAAGCTCATCAACTCATACGGATTCTGGTACACCTGATCATCCAGATGCAGGACGTCAGACATCAGCTCGAACCCGGCGTCGCGGCTTCCGAATACGTCGCGCATGACTTTTTGCTGAGGAAAATCCAACACGCGGATTGCGCCGTTCTCAGGCAACGTATGCCGCGCAATACTGCTGGCTTCATAGTCAAAACTCTCGGCGAACATAAAATAACCCGGATAACGAGACCGGATTTGCTCGGCGAATGCTGCCCAGAAGTGATCAGGCATGTGGCGAATCGTATCGATCCGAAACGCATCGGCGCCCTGCTCAATCCAATGGCTATAGGCGCGCACAAAATAGTCCAGTACGGCCGGATTATTCTCATCAAGGTTTGACAGCTGCGCAATGTCTTCTTCACGCAAGAAGAACTCATGCAACGGCTCGTCATCACGCAATGCGTCGGGCGACAGATTCATGTGATCAGCAACCAGCGTCCCGTCTTGATCATAGAGCTCCGCAAACATCGGTTGATCAACGGGCATTGAGAACGCCGGCGAACCGTGATTGCAGACAATATCCAGAACGACTTGCAGGTCTTGCGCGTGCAGTGCGTCGGCCAGATCCGAGAATTCAAAACCATCCGAGACCAGATGCTCATCCTCGACGAAGAAATTAACACCCCAATACCCGTGATAGCCGGTCTTGCCTTTGTCGGCAAAAAAACCCTCGCCGAGTGCTTGCCCGCCAGAGAATGCTTCGTCCGGATTCTCAACCACAGGTGTCAACCAGACCGCCGTGAAACCCATGTCCGCGATGTAGCTCGCCTGATCAGCAAGACCCCGGAAATCGCCGCCGAGATAACCAATGTTGCCGTGCCCACCATCCGGGTGCGCCACAGGGCGATCAAACGTTGCAAACTCGCCGCCCTGCGCTTCGTAATTGTTCAGCGGGTCTCCATCGACAAAACGATCCGTCACAACGAAGTACACCGCATCGCTCGCGAACGGCAGTTCCGTACCAATGAAACGCTCCGGTTGTGTCGGCGCACCGGCACAACCGCTGATCCATCCGAACACCAAACACAGCACGATCACATGACGATTCATCCTGCAGGCTCCGCATCTTTGTCAACCAGCAAGACAGTGAATCCGGCAATAATCATTGACCCACCGCCAATAACGATGCCAAACATTGCATCGTTTGCGAACAAGTCTCTGACTAACAAACCCAGAATACTCGCCGCAACTAACTGCGGAATCACGATGAAGAAATTGAAAATACCCATATAGATACCCAATTTTCGCAACGGTAAGGTATTTGTCAGCAATGCATACGGCAGGGACAAAATAGACGCCCATGCGATACCGACACCCACCATTGATACCAGTAGCCACACAGGGTCAGTGATAAAGTAAAAACTGATCAAACCAACGCCACCAAGACACAGATTGATCAGGTGACATACACGACAACCAAGCCGCCCTGCCATTCTTGGGATGGCGATCGCCGCCAACGCCGCGAAACCATTGTAGGCACCGAACAACACACCAACCCAATCGGCGCCTTCGTTATACGCAAGTGACGCCGGATCTGTCGCGCCGAAATGAAAACTGGTCACTGCCGACGTGCCATAAATCCACATAGCAAACAGCGCGAACCAGGAAAAAAACTGCACAACAGCCAGTTGCTTCATCGCGCGTGGCATATTGAACAAGTCGGTGACGACCTCGACAACGCCATTGTCAACCGCGCCTCGCGCCTGCAGCGCAGCGGTAACCCACTGCAACACACCAAACGCGGTGACCATCCCGCCGAGAATGTAGAGCTGCTGGTCCAGACCACTCAAGACCACCCAGGCAAGCAGCGCGATCCCAACCAACAGACAAATACCGCCATCACGCCAATACGCCGAAACAGCGCGAACGATGTGTTGATGTTTGCCGGCATCCGCCTGTGCGGCCGCTTCAAAACGCGCCACTTGTTCTGGCGTGTACTCTTTTGTGGTGATGACAGTCCAGAGCACCGCCAGAAAGAACGCGGCGGCGCCAAGATAAAAGCTCCACTTAACGGCATCGGGTACCTGACCGTCGACTGGCACACTGACAACGCCGAACCAATTCGTGAACATCCATGGCAACGCGGACGCGACAATGGCGCCAATACCGATGAAAAAGCTCTGCATTGCAAAGCCGCTGGTACGCTGCGGCTCCGGCAACATATCGCCGACAAAGGCACGAAACGGCTCCATCGACACGTTGATGCTTGCATCCATAATCCACAACATCCCCGCGGCGAACCACAAGGTCGGCGAATTGGGCATTGCGATCAATGCGGCGGAAGCCAGAATGGCACCAACGAGAAAATACGGTCTGCGCCGCCCGAGTCGCGTCCAGGTGCGATCACTGAAATAGCCAACAATCGGCTGGACAATTAGACCCGTCAGTGGAGCGGCCACCCAAAGGATAGGTAGCTCATCAACACTAGCGCCGAGCGTCTGGAAAATTCGGCTGACGTTGGCATTCTGTAACGCGAAACCAAACTGGATACCCAGAAAGCCGAAACACATGTTCCAGATTTGCCAAAAACTCAATCGCGGTTTGTGCTGCATGGTCAGTCCCCCCAGACCGTGGCACGATATTATCCCGCCTTGATGCCACACACGACGTGTGGCCACAAATGAATACGATTACAACGTGAGCATCGACACGCAGCTCTAAGCTGTCCGCCAAACGTCGTGCAAAAAGTGTACAGAAGATCGTGTTGCCCCGCGTTTGACCGTGTCTGTTTTGTCACGACCCGATGACTCAATCGGTTGCATACGTATTCATCGTGCGAACACGTTTCCACGTCACGACGTTGTCTGTAATCTGTGTTTCAGGCTTACGGCAACAGCGACCGGCAGGGCGATCTCGACATCCGTCAAATCACTGCTGCAATACGCAATTGCACCGCTGTAAGCATCTCGACCGTGGGGCGGTCACGAAGGGCACACTATGCAAGCGAAAGCACATCAGTCGGGCGGCGCTGCGACGATAGAACAACAAAATCAGCCGCTACAGGCACTGCGATTTGCCGGCGTGTGCATGCACCTGACATCGCTACCGGGACCCAATGGTGTTGGCGAGCTGGGCGAGCATGCGCACCGTTTCGTTGATCAGCTGGCGGAAGCCGGATTAAACGTATGGCAATTTTTGCCGACGGGCCCAACCGCTTACGGAGACTCGCCCTACCAACCTTTGTCTGCCTATGCCGGCAACCCTATCCTCGTGTGCGTTGACGAGCTTGTTGCGCTTGGCCTGTTAGCGCCCGCTGACACAGCATCGCTGCACGAGTTGCCAGTAAGTTGCACAGACTACGGCCCGGTGATCTGCGCGAAAACCCGCTTGCTCAAGCAAGCGGCAGATCGTTTTGCCCAATGGCGTGATCATCCACTACAAAGTGCGTTCGGTGAGTTCGTAGCGGAATACGATGCATCGTGGCTACACGACTATGCGTTGTTTCGCGCGTTAAAGACCCGTCACGGTGAGCGCCCTTGGACGGAATGGGAGCAACGCTACCGACAACGAGATGCCGAGGCACTCGCGCAAGTCAGCGTTGATGATGCCGGTGCGCTGCACGCCATCAAGTTTACCCAGTTCATGTTTTACCGGCAGTGGGCTGCACTGCGTCAACACGCAGCACAGCGTGGCGTTGTTCTTTTTGGCGATATGCCAATCTACATAGCACTCGACTGTGCGGATGCCTGGGCCAATGGCGATCTGCTGCGCATTGACGAGAACGGCGTACCGGGTCACGTCGCCGGTGTTCCGCCCGACTATTTCAGCGAAGACGGCCAGCTCTGGGGCAACCCGCTGTATGACTGGGACTATCATCGCGCAACGCAATTCGCGTGGTGGATCGCAAGAATGCGACACACGTTGTCGATGGTCGATATCGTTCGCATTGACCATTTCCGCGGCTTTGAGGCTTTCTGGGCCGTGCCGTATGGCGCACCGACTGCAAAAGACGGCGCCTGGGAACCAGGCCCGGCAGACGCCGTGTTTGACGCCATGCGCGAAGCGTTAGGCGAACTACCTATTGTTGCCGAGGATCTTGGCGCGATCACACCTGCTGTCGATGAACTGCGTATGCGCCAACGGATGCCCGGCATGGCTGTCTTGCAGTTCATGATCGGTGATCACCAGTTTGACGCCACACACATTACGAACGACTCAGTCGCCTACACAGGCACGCACGACAACGACACGACAGTCGGTTGGTTTCACGGCGGCCCGGGCGATGTTCGCACCGCAGACCAAATCGCGAGCGATCAGCACCACACACTCAGTAAAACCGGCAGTTCTCATGATGACGTGCACTGGGGGCTGATCAATACCGCTTTACATAGTGCAGCCTGTCTGGCGATCGTTCCGATGCAAGACTTTCTTGGCCTCGGTTCTCAAGCTCGGTTCAATACGCCAGGCAACCCGGCGGATAACTGGCGCTGGCGCTTGGGCGAAGGGGATTTCGATGCACCTCTGCGCCAGCGAATTCTTGATGCGGTGCGCGCCGCCGGTCGGTAGCGCGGATCGACCTAAAGCACAGCTTCGTTTCGCGCTATGATCAACGCTCAACAATAATATCGGAGCGTGAGCGTATGAGCGATTTACATCAGTCTGAAGATGGACGTTTTGTCAGTCGCCTTACGCGTGAGACCCTCGCGCTGATACTCGCCGGTGGGCAAGGCTCGCGGTTGCGTGAGCTTACAACCTGGCGCGCCAAACCCGCGCTGTACTTCGGCGGCAAATTCCGCATCATCGACTTCCCGCTGTCCAATTGCTTCAATTCGGGCATTCGCCGCGTCGGCGTACTCACGCAATACAAAGCGCATTCCCTGATACGCCACCTGATCCGCAGCTGGGCTTCTCGTTATTCTGGCGAAAATGAATTCGTGGAAATCCTGCCGGCGTCACAGCGTGTCGGCGGTGAGTGGTATCGCGGTACCGCAGATGCTGTTTATCAGAATCTCGACATTATTCGCACGCACGCACCGCGGCTTGTGCTGATTCTGGCTGGCGATCATGTTTACAAGATGGACTACGGCCCGCTGTTGGCGACGCACAGCGAGACTCTGGCGGACATGACGGTCTGTTGCCTTGAGGTGCCGGTCGAAGAAGCCGCAGGGGCGCTGGGCGTGATGACGGTCGATGCCGACGGCCGCGTCGTCGATTTCAATGAAAAACCGGCCGAACCGAGCGAAATCCCGGGTAAGCCGGGTTTCTGTCTGGCGTCGATGGGCAACTACGTGTTCAACACCGATTTCTTGTTCGAACAAACCATCAAAGACGCAGACGACCCAAAGACACAACACGATTTTGGCAAGAACATTATTCCGTCCATCATCAATCAATATCGCGTTTACGCCTATCCGTTCCGCGACCCCGAATCCGGCGAGCAAGCCTACTGGCGCGACGTCGGCACGCTACAAGCGTACTGGGAAGCCAACATGGAGTTAGTCAGCGTTGTGCCACAGCTGAACCTGTACGACAACGCGTGGCCGGTGAATACCATGCAAGCGCAATTGCCACCTGCCAAGTTTGTGCTGAATGATCCTGACCGGCGCGGTATCGCAACCAATTCGATGGTCTCTGGCGGTTGCGTGGTATCCGGGGCAGCACTCGATCGTTCGGTGTTGTTTTCCAACGTCCACGTCGAGTCGTACAGCAAGCTGAACAACTGTGTGGTGCTACCCGACGTGCGCATCGGCGAGCGTTGCCGGATCAACAAAGCAATTATCGATCGCGGCACCATTATCGCCGATGGCACAGTGATCGGTGAGGATCCTGCAGCCGACCGTGCGCGCGGCCTGCGCGTCACCGAAACCGGAATTACTCTGGTGACACCAGATATGCTCGGCCAGGAATTGCATTTCACACGTTAACGCCATGACACGACAATCAATCTACATGGTTGCGTCGGAGAACGGCGCATTGCCCGGTGGTAAGGCGGGCGGCGTCGGCGATGTCCTGCGTGATTTGCCGCGCGCGCTGGCGCGCAGAGGTCACGCCACAACGGTCATCACCCCAGCATACGGTACGTTACACGAAACCCCGGGAATGCAACCGACCGGCACGCTGACAGTCTCGTTTGCCGGCGACACGCTGTCGGTGACTGTGTTTGCGTACACGGATGTTTTTGACGTCACGCATGTTGTGTTGGAGCACGCGTTGTTCTCGCCAGATGGTAACGGTCAGATCTACCATGACGACGGTAGCGACCGACCGTTCGCCACAGATGCAGGGAAATTTGCACTGCTAAGCGTCAGCGCAGCGCAATGGCTACTCGACAATGCTGACGACCAACCGATAGTGCATCTGCACGACTGGCATGCCGCATGGGTGCTGATGTTGCGTCAGCTTGATCCGGCATTTGCAGCAATGCGGCAATGGCGCATGGTGCTCACACTGCACAATCTTGCGCTGCAAGGAATACGCCCGCGCCGTGATGATCCCTCATCATTCGAGCAATGGTTCGGTCATATCGAAGATACGGACAATATTCTCGGCGACCCGCGTTACTCAGATTGCGTGAACCCCATAGCCACCGCGATCCGGTTAGCCGATGCACTCAACACGGTCTCGCCTACCAATGCGCGTGAAATACTGCAGCCGAATGACGCATCACGCAGCTTCCGCGGCGGTGAAGGTCTGGAGCACTTGCTGCGCGAGGCTGAAAGCAAAGGCAAGCTGCATGGCATCTTGAACGGCTGCGCCTACGATACGGACAAGAGCCGTGTGAGCTGGAGCGCGTTGCACCGGGCAGCCATAAAAACGGTCGAGTCATGGCAAACCAGTCAGCCACAGTTCGCCGGCGTGCATGCACTCGCACTGGGTTCGTTGGCACGCTTGCAATCGACTCCCGACATTATCGTCACAAGTGTTGGCCGGTTAACCGATCAAAAACTGGGCTTGCTGCTGCGGCGCGACGACACTGGCCGCAGCACGCTGCAAAAACTATTGGCATCGCTGCCTGAACGCGCCGTCGTGATGCTGTTGGGTAGCGGAGACCATGCGATCGAGCAAGATCTGGTGCAACACGCATTAAGCGATCCCCGGCTCGTTTTCATCCGTGGTTTCTCGGAAGCGCTCGCGGACTGCTGCTATCGCGCCGGTCAGTTGTTCTTAATGCCGAGCACGTTTGAACCCTGCGGGATTAGTCAGATGCTTGCGATGCGCGCCGGTCAACCCTGTCTGGTGCATGCGGTAGGCGGTTTGAACGACACCGTTAGCCATTTGACGACCGGCTTTCGCTTTACCGGTGATAGTGCCGACGCGCAATCCTCGAACTGCGTCTCGGCGCTGCGTCTGGCACAACGGGTATTCTTTGATGAGCCAGATCGGTGGCACACGATTGCCGAGTCAGCTGCTGCCATGAGGTTCGAATGGGCCTCATCCGCCGAACACTATGAAAGAGCTATGTATGCCGTCAGTTGAGATTCCAGAGCCGGTTGATATCGACGACTTAAACAGACTGTCGCAAGGTCGGCACCACGACCCGTTCAGCCTGCTGGGCCCGCACTGCATTGATGGCACGCACGCTATTACTTGTTTCGCACCGAAAGCCCGGACCGTGCATGTGGTCACGCGCGACGGCGCGTTGGTGTGCCAGGCTGGCGTCATCACAGCGAACGGTATTTTCCGCGCTCCGTTAGCGAGCCCTTTGAAAGACTATCTGCTGCGCATGACCTGGCCGGATGGCAGCCAACGCGACGTGGAAGATCCTTACCGTTTTAGCGCATCGCTGGGTGATGTCGATCTGCACTTGCTCGGCCAGGGCAATCATATGGACATCTACAACGCGTTAGGTGCACACGTGATGATGCATGAAGGCGTCGCTGGTACGCGCTTCGCAGTCTGGGCGCCCAACGCATCGCGCGTCAGCGTCGTTGGAGACTTCAACGAATGGAATGGCCTTGTGCACAGCATGCGCTTGCATCCCGGCATCGGTATCTGGGAGCTGTTCATCCCACACGTCGGTGTTGGTTCGCACTACAAATTCGAAGTGCTGGATCGTGACGGCGTGCTGTTGCCGTTGAAGACCGATCCATACGGCAACGCGTTCGAGGCACCGCCGAACAACGCCAGTATCGTGACAAAAAGCAACTACCGGTGGCAGGATAGCGAGTGGTGCAGCGCACGGCCGTCAGCACCGGAGCTCGATACCCCGCAGAGCATTTATGAAGTGCATTTGGGCAGCTGGCGTCGCAACGCGGACGGAAGCTGGCTGAGCTATAGAGAGCTTGCCGAAACGCTGATTCCCTATGTTGCGGAAATGGGCTTTACCCACATCGAGCTTCTGCCGGTGACAGAACACCCGTTCGACGGCTCATGGGGTTATCAACCTATTGGGATGTTTGCACCGACCTGGCGTTTCGGTTCACCCGATGACTTTCGCTTCTTTGTCGATCAGTGCCATGCAGCGGGCATCGGCGTGATTGTCGACTGGGTACCCGCGCATTTTCCGCGCGACGAACACGGTCTGGCGCAATTTGATGGCACGGCGCTTTATGAGCACGCTGACCCTCGCAAAGGCGCGCATGCCGATTGGGGCACGTTGATCTTCAATTTCGGCCGCACTGAAGTGGTGAACTACCTGTTAGGCAGCGCGTTGTATTGGGTGCGCGAATTTCATATCGACGGTCTGCGCGTCGATGCAGTTGCATCAATGTTGTACCTCGACTACAGCCGCGAAGATGGCGAGTGGCTGCCTAACGAAAACGGCGGCAATGAAAATCTTGAAGCTGTCGAATTTCTGCGGCGACTCAACGAGCTTGTACATCAATACGGCGCCGTTACCTATGCCGAGGAATCTACCGCTTGGCCTGGCGTGTCACGCCCTACCTTTAGTGGCGGACTTGGGTTTACCTACAAATGGAACATGGGTTGGATGAACGACACGCTCAGCTACATGAGCGAAGACCCGGTGCATCGACGCTACCACCACGACAAGATGACCTTTGGTTTGGTTTACGCGTTCGATGAGAATTTCGTCCTGCCGCTCTCTCACGATGAAGTCGTGCACGGCAAACGTTCGTTACTCAGCAGAATGCCGGGCGATGACTGGCAGCGGTTTGCCAATCTGCGCGCTTATCTTGCCGTGATGTTTTGTCACCCTGGCAAGAAGCTTTTGTTCATGGGTAGCGAGTTCGCCCAGCACGATGAATGGAACCACGAGAAATCGCTGGACTGGCATCTGACGGAGTTTGCACCACATCGGGGCATGCAGCATTTGATACGCGATCTCAATCGACTGTATCGTTCAAGTGAGGCACTATTCCAACGTGACTTTGACGCACAAGGTTTCGCCTGGCTGGATTGGCAGGATGCAGAGCAAAGCATACTGGCATGGACGCGGGTCAACACCGAGGGCAAACGGATTGTCTGTATCGCGAACCTCACGCCGGTGGTACGCGCAGACTATCGCATCGGCGTGCCTGTCAGCGGCGAGTATCGCGAATTGTTGAACACTGATGCGGCTTTGTACGGCGGCTCTAACGTTGGCAACGGCGGCACTATCACCGCATCGCAAATACCAAGCCACGGTCACGCAGCGTCACTATCGCTGACGTTACCGCCGTTGGCGACACTGATTCTAGAACCCAAAGACGATTAGCAGCCGGAGCTGCATCCCAAATGAGCAATACACAACTGACATCAAACGCCGCACAAGAAATTATCGCCGAGCCTTTAGGCATGAGTGCAGACGATATCCTCAAAGACTTCCGTCACTATTTCACGCGGACGCTCGGTCAATCGGATACGGCGCAAGCACCGGGGTTCGGCTATCGTGCGTTGAGCTACGCCATCCGCGATCGCATCATGGAACAGTGGAGCAACACGCGACAATTGCAAAGCGATAGCGGTGCGCGCAAGACGTGCTATTTGTCTTTGGAATTTCTAATGGGCCGGCTACTCAATAACGCGATGCTCAGTATCGACGTAGAACCTGCCGCGCGAGAGGCTATGCATCGCGTTGGTGTTGAACTCGAACAAATGATTGATTGCGAACGCGACGCAGGCTTAGGCAACGGCGGACTTGGCAGGCTGGCAGCCTGCTTTCTTGATAGTTGCGCGACGCTCGCGTTACCGGTTACCGGGTATGGCATCCGCTACCGTTACGGGATGTTCCATCAGCAAATTCGTGACGGTTTCCAGGTTGAAGAACCTGACCAGTGGCTTGCCGATGGTTTCGCGTGGGAGATTCGGCGCCGTGAGCTTGCACAGACGGTGCAGTTTGGCGGCTACACCGAATCCTATCGCAATGCCAAAGGCCATATTGCGTTTCGCTGGGTCAGCAGCGATGACGTTGTCGCTGTACCTTACGACGTACCTGTGCCTGGCTATCGTAACGGCGTGGTCAATACCTTGCGTTTGTGGTCAGCCGCCGCTGCCGAAGAATTCGATCTCGGCGAATTCAATGCGGGAAGCTATGCTGATGCCGTTGCCGAGCGCAACGCCGCCGAGAACATCACAATGGTGTTGTATCCGAACGCCACCACCGAGAACGGTCAGGTGTTACGGCTGCGTCAACAGTATTTTCTTGCCAGCGCCAGCCTGAAAGATACGTTGCGCGATTGGTGCGAACATCACGGTGATGACTTCACGCAATTTGCAGACAAACATTGCTTCCAGTTAAACGACACGCACCCGGCAGTCGCTGTCGCCGAGCTCATGCGACTGTTGATGGATGAGCATGGATTCGGCTGGGATGAAGCATGGTCAGTGACCACCAAAACGATGGCCTACACCAATCACACCTTGCTACCCGAAGCATTGGAGCTGTGGCCTGTTTCATTGTTCCGGCAATTGCTGCCACGCCTCACTGAGATCATTTACGAAATCAACGCACGCTTCCTTCGCCAGGTATCAAGACGCTGGCCTGGCGACGTCGACAAGCTGCGCAGCATGTCGTTGATCGCGGAAGACGGCGAACCTATGTTGCGCATGGCGTATCTGGCGATTGTCGGCAGCTTCTCGGTGAATGGCGTTGCAGCGCTGCATTCCGAACTGCTCAAAGAGGGTTTGTTTGCAGATTTCTATGCGCTGTGGCCGGAAAAATTCAACAACAAGACGAACGGCGTGACACAACGCCGGTGGCTTGCCGCGTGCAACCCGACGTTGTCAGAACTCATCAGCAAGCGCATCGGCGACGCGTGGGTCACCGATTTGCCCGCGCTCAAAGCGCTCGCGCCACTCGCTGACGATGCCGCATTCCGTGGCGCATGGCGTGCGGTGAAACAACATAATAAAGCACTGCTCGCTACAATGATTACTGAACGCACGGGTATCGAGCTGTCCCATGAAATGCTGTTTGACGTTCAGGTCAAACGCATACACGAATACAAGCGCCAATTGCTTAACGTGTTACATGCCATTCATCGGTACATTCGTATTTGCAACGGCGATACTGATGGCATGGTGCCGCGCGCCATTATTATTGGCGGGAAAGCAGCACCTGGCTATGTCATGGCTAAGCGCATCATCAAACTCATCAACAATGTCGCGACTGTCATCAACTCTGACCCTCGCACCGATGGCTTGCTGCGTGTTGTGTTTTATCCCGACTACAACGTCTCCGCAATGGAGCGGATCTGCCCCGCGGCCGATCTTTCAGAGCAAATCTCGACAGCGGGTAAGGAAGCATCCGGTACCGGCAATATGAAGTTCATGATGAACGGTGCGCTGACCATTGGCACACTGGACGGCGCTAACGTTGAGATACGCGAAGCGGTCGGTGATGAAAATTTCTTCTTGTTCGGCCTCAACGTCGATGAAGTTGCCAGCGCGCGAAACGATTACAACCCTGGCGCGATTATCGCCGCAGATCCGGGGCTTTCAGCTGTGATGCAGCTGCTGGAATCGGCACACTTCAACCAGTACGAACCGAATATCTACGACGATATTTTGAACGCGCTGCGTGATCCGCATGACGCCTGGATGACCATTGCCGACTTCGGTGCGTTCATCGAAGCGCAAGACCGGGTTGATGCCGCGTATTCGAATCAAGCGCAGTGGACCCGCATGAGCATTCTTAACACCGCACACTCGGGACAGTTCTCAACGGATCGCACGATGCAGGATTACAACGACGACATCTGGCACCTGGAGCCGTTGAAGTCGCCGTGACCATCCTGCCCGGCGACCCTACCTGCCTCGGCGCGACCGCGCGCGACGGCGGGGTGAACTTCGCGTTGTATTCGGCTGCCGCAACAGACGTCGAGCTGTGCCTGTTCGATGCCGATGGACAGCAGACGCACCGACTCAAGATGCCTGCGCAACACGCAGATGTCTGGCACGGCTTTGTGCCAAACATCGCAGCCGGCCAACGCTACGGCTACCGGGTTCACGGACCATGGGCGCCTGACGCCGGACATTGGTTCAATCCAAGCAAACTGCTGATTGACCCGTACGCCCGAGCATTGAGCGGCAATGTCACCTGGCATCCGGCTTTGTTCGCCAGCAATGCATCGCAACCCGCGCTCTTTTATAGTGTCGATAGCGCGCCCTACATACCACGCGGCATCGTCACTGACGCCGTGATAGCAGTGTCGTCAAGGCCGCTCAGGCAATGGCAAGACACCGTTATTTGCGAGACGAACGTGCGTGGCTACACCATGCGCCACCCAGATCTGAGCGACACCGAGCGTGGTCGTTTTGCCGGCTTGAGCAATGCCAGGATTATCGACAGGCTGCGTGCACTGGGCATCACCGCTATTGAATTGTTGCCGGTTCACGCGTTCGTGGACGAGCAGTTTCTGACCGAGAAACATCTCGCCAATGCCTGGGGTTACAACACGCTCAATTTTTTCTCGCCCATGAATCGCTACGCGGGTCACGCGCCACGCGAAGAATTCCGCAGCATGGTTCAGTCGCTGCACGACGCCAATATCGAAGTGATTCTGGATGTTGTGTACAACCACACCGCCGAGGGGGGCCGTGGCGGTCCGAATCTCACCTTCCGCGGTATCGATAACCTGACCTACTATCGTGTGATGCCGGACCAACCAGGCGTCTACATCAACGACACGGGCACTGGCAACACAATGAACGCTGACAATGAAATCGTGCAGTCGCTCGTGGTCGACAGCTTGCGTTATTGGGCGCGAGATATGGGCGTGGATGGTTTTCGTTTCGATCTGGCACCCATTCTGGGCAGGGAGTTCACCGGTTACGATCGGGAGCATGCGCTGCTACACAAGATCAGCACCGACACTGTGCTGCGCCATTGCAAATTGATTGCGGAGCCTTGGGACATTGGTCCGGGCGGTTATCAGCTCGGTAACTTTCCGCCGTCATGGTCAGAATGGAACGACCGCTACCGCGATACGCTGCGTCAATATTGGCGCGGCGATGATCGACAAGCGCCTGCATTGGCTCGACGTGTGCACGGCTCCGCTGACATTTTCGAATCCGGTGGACGCCAACCGCGCGCCAGCATTAACTTCATCACCAGTCACGACGGCTTTACACTGCGCGACGTTGTCAGCTATTCAAGACCACACAATTTGGCCAATGGCGAAGACAACAGAGACGGCCACCAACACAACTTCAGCGACAACCATGGCGCTGAAGGTGACACTGACGACGCGGCAATCCTCGCCGTTCGTGCCCGCCAGCAACGCAACTTGCTCGCGACACTGGCGTTCTCACAAGGCACGCCGATGCTGTTGGCCGGCGATGAAATCTCGCACTCCCAGGCCGGCAACAATAACGCGTATGCGCAAGACAACGACATCAGTTGGATTCAGTGGGATCGCGCCGATCAGCAGCTGGAACAAGATGTCGCAACCCTGTTAGCGCTGCGTCGCGAAACACCGTTGCTGCGCCAGTCACGTTACCGCCACGGTGAGAACACCAACGCACGCGCACTACGCAGTATTGAATGGTTAGCGCCGTCCGGTGAAGAGCTACATGGTCTCGATTGGCACCACACCAGAGCGATGACGCTCTTGCTGTGCGATACCGATGACCTGCCGGAGGCACCGCACGCCGCTGTTGCGTTGATGATGAACCCGACAGAGACCGCGCTGTCGTTCACGTTGCCGGTTGTTGCGGATTCCGGCAAATGGCATATCGCCTACCATTCCACCGTAAGCCCACTGACGCTCGCCGAACGCACCGTCCAGCTACCTGATAAAGCGATCGCTTTGCTGCGCTGGCACTAACGTCCAACGTCTGTCGATTCACCGCAGACCATCGCGATTGCGTTAGAATGTGGTGTTAGCACACGCATCTATAGATAGGAACAGCACTGGTGATTCAGACAGACGTAGTGATTGTAGGCGCAGGCCCTTGCGGCTTGTTTCAGGTTTTTGAATTGGGTCTGCTTGGACTCAAGGCGCACGTTGTGGACTCCATCAAACAACCTGGCGGTCAATGTACCGAGCTGTATCCCGACAAACCGATCTACGACATTCCTGCCGTACCCGTATGCACGGGCGAGGAGCTCACAGACAACCTACTCAAACAAATCGAACCGTTCGGTGCCACGATGCATCTGGGAGAGGAAGTCACGCAGCTCGAGCGCACGAGCGATGACCGGTTTCATGTGACGACAAGTAATGGAACACAATTTGACGCTGGCGCGGTCGTGATTGCCGCCGGGGTCGGTTCGTTCCAGCCACGCCAGATCCGGGCCGAGAACGTGGCCGACTATGAAGGCACCAGCATCGTTTACCGAGTGCGCAACCCGGAACAATACGCCGGCAAGCACCTCGTCGTATTCGGTGGTGGCGACTCTGCGCTAGATTGGTTGTTGGCATTGCAGCCTACCGCACAATCCATAACGTTAGTGCACCGTCGCGATGAATATCGTGGCGTTGATGCATCAGTGGCGAAAATGCGTGCCCTCGCCGCTTCTGGCGACGTCACGATTATCGAAAATGCCAAGGCAACCGCCTTCAACGGTGAGCACAGCGTATTGCAATCCGTCGATGTCAAAACCAAAGCGGGCGAGATGCACACACTGCGCGCGGACCATGCGCTGGTGTTTTTCGGGCTTGCACCAAAGCTCGGCCCAATTGCCGATTGGGGATTGGACATCAACCGCAAGACGATCAATGTCGATACCGAAAAATTCGAAACGAATGAGCCTGGCATCTTTGCCGTGGGTGATATCAATTTCTATCCCGGCAAGAAGAAATTAATCCTATCGGGCTTCCATGAGGCCGCGTTGGCTGCGTTCGCCATCAAAGCGCGCCTGGAACCCGGACGCAAAGTGCATCTGCAGTACACGACCACGAGTCCGGTGATGCATGAGCGCCTCGGTATCAACGACGAATAGGCTCGTTATGTAAAGCAATCAATCGATGTATTGGATAGGCATGTGACTCAAGTCACTGTTTATTAGATTTTTTTGAATTTTTTCGATTTATCTATTGCAATAATTCAATAGACCTATAGAATTCCGCATCACTTGATTGGATGCTGACGTCTATGGCCGCACAACCCCACCCACGCTATGAGCAACAGAAGCTAGCTGCAGTACGTGCTGCCGCCAGCGTGTTTGCTGATCTGGGCTATCACGGCGCTAGCACCAAGCTGATCGCCGAGCGCATGGGTATCAAGCAGGCGAGCCTTTACTACTACTTCAAGTCCAAGCAGCAAGCGTTGGTCGAGGTGTGTCTGTATGGCCTCGAAAACTACGTCGAGCGACTCACCGTCATTGCAAACACGCGTCAGCCATTTGCAGCGCAACTGTTATCGGTCTTTAACGCCCACTTTGCCGCGTACCGCGAAAAAAACGAAGCGCTGAAAGTCTACAACGACGAACGACTGTACTTGCCCGAAGACGCGCGCTCAGAGCTCAAGGAATTGGGCAGCGGCTATCGACAAGTATTGGAGTCGCTCTTCGAAAAAGCGGTTACAGCAGGCGACTTGCGCCGCGATGTGGATTGCCACTTCGCCGCCCAGGCGGTCATCGGGATCGGTAACGCATGGGGCGACCTGATCGTGCGCGACTCAGAACTGGATGTCATCAACTTGGCGCAGAAATGCACCGACATGATGCTCAATGGATTTGCGGAGTCAGACGCATAAGCGCCGGCTCCTTGTATTTGGATAAAACAACACGCAATCACCACTAAGGAATCATTATGGGTGCTTTTAAAGAGCCGCACGGCGGCAAACTGGTTGAACTGTATCTGCCTGAAGACAAGGCAGACGACGTCAAGGCGCAAGCCAAGGACTTCCCTTCCTGGGATCTGACATCGCGCCAGCTGTGCGATCTTGACCTCATGATGTGTGGCGCGTTCTCGCCACTCGAAGGCTTCCTGACCGAAGAAGACTACAACCGTGTGCGCGACGAGATGCGTCTGACGAGCGACGTGTTGTGGCCGATGCCGATTACATTGGACGTCAGCGAAGCGTTCGCTGAAACCATCAAGATTGGCGATACGGTTGCGCTGCGTGACGCTGAAGGCGTAATGCTTGCCGTCATCGACGTCAGCGACATCTGGACGCCGGACAAAGCGCTCGAAGCGGAACGCGTTTTTGGTAGCACCGATGAGAAACACCCGGCTGTTGACTACCTGCTGAACCGCGCCGGCAACGTCTATGTCGGCGGTAAAGTCCGCGGTATCGAGCCGCCGACGTTCTACGACTTTAAACTACTGCGTGACACGCCGTCTGAATTGCGCGGTCGTTTCCGCAAGCTGGGTTGGCGTAAAGTTGTTGCGTTCCAGACACGTAACCCATTGCACCGTGCGCACCAGGAGCTCACCTTCCGCGCCGCACGCGAAGTCGAAGCGAACCTGCTGATTCAACCGGTTGTTGGCATGACCAAGCCGGGCGACATCGATCACTTCACACGCGTTCGCTGCTATGAGCACGTGCTGGATCAATATCCGGATCAAACCACAACACTAAGCCTTTTGAACCTTGCGATGCGTATGGCAGGCCCACGTGAAGCGATCTGGCATGCGTTGATTCGCAAGAACTACGGTTGCACACACTTCATCGTTGGTCGTGACCATGCCGGCCCTGGCGATGACTCAAACGGCAATCCGTTCTACGGCCCGTATGACGCACAAGATCTGTTCAAAGAGCATGAAGATGAAATGGACATCACGATGGTGCCGTTCAAAATGATGGTCTATGTCGAGAACAAAGCGGAGTACATGCCTGCTGATGACACGACACCAACAGACAAGGTTTTGAATCTGTCGGGCACAGAATTCCGCCGTCGTTTGCGCGAAGGTCTGGACATTCCAGAGTGGTTCTCATACCCGAAAGTGGTTGCTGAGCTGCGCAAGGCACATCCGCCGAAGAACAAGCAAGGCTTCACTGTGTTCTTTACCGGTCTGTCGGGCTCGGGTAAGTCGACAGTTGCGAACGCACTGATGACGAAGTTGCTTGAAAACGGCTCGCGCCCGGTCACGTTGCTGGACGGCGATGTGGTTCGCAAGAACTTGTCGAGCGAGCTGAGCTTTAGCAAGGAGCACCGCGACCTGAACATCCAGCGCATCGGTTACGTTGCGAGCGAAATCACCAAAAACGGTGGTATCGCGATCTGTGCGCCGATCGCGCCATACTCAGCAACACGCCGTCTGGTACGCGACATGATCGACCCATTGGGCGGCTTTGTTGAAGTGTTCGTCTCAACACCTATCGAGACCTGTGAAGCACGCGATCGCAAAGGCCTGTATGCCAAGGCACGTGCTGGCTTGATCAAGGGTTTCACCGGTATTGATGATCCGTACGAGGCGCCACAAAACGCCGAAGTCGACATCAACACGGCCGAACTCTCTGCTGATCTCGCGGCACACCGAGTATTGATTACGCTCGAGAAATTGGGATACATCAAATAATGTCTGATAAAACACCTTACGCGTATCACCGACCGCATCCGTGGCACGGGCTTCGGCCCGGCCGCGAGGCGCCGGACAAGATCAACGTCTTTGTTGAAATGACGCCTTTCGACGCCGTGAAATACGAAATCGACAAAGAAACCGGTTTCATTCACGTCGATCGTCCGCAACGCACGACAGCGCAGATGCCCTGCCTCTACGGCTTTATCCCGCAAACCTATTGCGCCGAAAAAGTCTGTGCGCTCAGCCCGCGTGCCGAGCGAGGTGATGGTGACCCTCTGGATATCTGCGTGTTGAGCGAACGTCCGATTAGTCGTGCAGAAATTACGCTGCGCGCCTGGGTTGTGGGCGGTTTAAAAATGGTCGACAAAGGCGAAGCTGACGACAAGATTATCGCGATTCTTGAAGGCGATTTCGTCCACGGGCATATTCGCGACATCAGCGACTTGCCAGAGATCAGCATCGAGCGCATCCAGCACTACTTCCAGACCTACAAGATGAAGCCGGGCAATACCGATGTGGTCGCAGGTCTTGAGCCTTACGGTCGCAAGCACGCGTGCGAAGTGATTGAAGCATCGCTGGAAGACTATCGCAGACACTTCGGCGATCATCCTGCCTACACAGGCTAGTCAGCCAATCGCAGACTAAGCCCACCTGCCATTTTGGTAGGTGGGCTTTTTTTTGCTACCGAAACTGATTCCATTGACGGGCAGAAATTCGCGAAAACCAGACGGTCGCAGTTTGCACCCGACAACCGCTCTCAGCGCCGAACATCGGCATTCAGACGCCCCGATGAACGATCGACGTTAAGTATACGCGAGACTTTTCATTTGCAGGCATATCGCCCTCAAACTGGAATGTCTTGCCATTCATCGTAAAGCTGATCTCGATAGAGACCTTGCCACCGGGTACGTAAGGCACAGCCGGCAGGTCGCGTTGCTCGTATCGCGGATTATTTTGCATCCAGAAACTGTGTTGATACCCGGAAAGCAGAGTGACTGGTGGATCATCAGCGATCCGGTAGGAGAACTTATGAATGTCGATGGTTTGGACATGGGAAGCGGGTCCGGATTCGGATCCCTTGTCTCGAATATGAATCTGAAAATAGAGCTTTGAGTTCGCAACGTACTTCTTAAACACATCTCCTTTTTTGCTTAGTCGTTTCGGGAAACCTGCGGGATACGTGGAGATTGCGATTTCGCTGAGTCCATCCAAATCACGGACAAAGGGAGCGTACTCGTGATGTCTGACGCTGGTACATGCCGAAATGATCAAAATGCCTGAGATTGCCAGTAAGCTTCGGGCCGCTCGAACGAGACCAAGAAAAAACGACGATAAGAATCTGCGAACGCCCGGCTCGTGGTTTTCTATACTCTTATCTGAATCGATTTGCACCGATGTCTCCTTTCGGTCAGTCACCGTTGGGTGAACTATACAATTTGTTTCGCAACGATGGCCGGAAGTGACCCAAAGGAGCCGTTCGTCGCAGGGCGAAAATCACCGGCATTCTGGGGTCGGAAGGCGATTGCGACTACCAGCTCAGCGACGTCTTCTGCTCAGAGAGCGCCCAGAGCCGTTCCATAACCGCCTTGTCATAAGCATGGGCATGCAGCGTACCTTGGCCGACCGGGCCAACAAATTCCATAAGCCCAGTCGGGCCATATAGCGCCCGCTGCTGCAAACCATCCTCGGTGGCACACATCACTTCCGGCCACGAACCTTTTTCCGCCGATTGCACCAATGGCAACAGCGACATGAGCTTGAAGGCGATCCGCGTCGCCAAGTTACCGCTGGTTGTGATGAGCGATGTTCTCGAGGAGCCAGGGTGGCAGACGTAAACCTTGACGCTCGTATTGTTCGCCGCAGCCAGTTTGTCCTGTAGCTCGTAGGCAAACATCATCTGTGCAAGCTTGCTCTGCGAGTACGTGTTGTTCTGGTGGTAGTTCTTGTCCCAGTTCATATCGTCAAACTGGATAGTCTTAATCCCCATGTTGTAACCGAGGCTGCTCACGACCACGATACGGCCCTTCGATTCTTCGATCCGTTTGAAAAGCAGCCCGCACAGGAGGAAGTGACCGTAATGGTTCGTGCCAAGCATGCTTTCAAATCCGTCTACGGTGAGTTTCTGGGTCGGCACCTGCGCGATGGCGGCGTTGCAGATGAGCGCGTCGACGCGGGGGACGATCTCCAAGACCTCCGCAGCTGCCTCTCTAACGGAATCCAGCACCGCCAGGTCCATACGTACGAAAGCGACATCAGCATCAGGACCAAATTCGTGTCTCAGGGTCGCTATAGCGGCTTTCGACTTGTCCACGTTGCGATTCAGCATCACCACTTTTGCGCCTTTGGACAAGAACACCCGCGTCGCCTCGAAACCGGTACCTGCGTTGGCACCGGTAATGACATATGTTTTGCCTGCAAGGGAGTTGAGCCGTTCCGGCGTCCAGCCATTTGGACCAAATCTTCTGTCTTCCATATCAATGCTCCTGCCAGCGATGCCTGGTCGTTTTTGCAAGAGGTACGCCTCATGTGAAATAACAATAACTATTAAAAATGAGTCTTAATAGGCGAAATAATCTTTATTAATTGCCTATTTATATCATTTGCGTTGATTCGTGCATTTTGCGGTGCTACGTTGGAAATATGAGCAAGAACCGCATCAGGCAGCTTATTGAAGACCGCGTCAGCGAGGATCGCCTGGCGGATACCGGGGTGAAGGGAGTTCAGCTCTTCCGGGTTACTGACCCACATCGCTGCGCCCCCGCGGTCTACGAACCTTCCGTGGTGGCCGTCGTAAATGGGGCCAAAGAGGCTATATTGGATGGCGAGTTATACGTATACGACAGCAGCCAATACTTGTGCTGCACCATGTCGATGCCGGTGCAGGCGGGGACGCCCGCAGCATCGCCGGACAATCCCCTCCTTGGCGTATACATTTCACTGGATACTCGGGTGATGACCGAACTGGCCATAGAGATGGAGAACGCCACGGGTGCCATCCGAAAACCGCAGAGCGGCCCGCTACCGAATGGGATTGCACTCGCTGATTGGGACGACGCATTCACTGAAGCACTGTTTCGGCTGCTGCAATTGGGGGGTAGTCCGACGGATACGGCGGTACTTGGGGATGGTCGAGTTCGGGAGGTGTACTACGCCATATTGAATGGGGACGCGGGAGAATCCGCGAGGCGAGCGTTTGGAGTGGGCAATGAAATCGCACGAGTAATTGAGTACTTGTCTTCTCGCCTAGAAGGAACGGTGACAATCGAAGACATGGCGTCGCAGGTGGGGATGAGTCGGGCCGTCCTGCACCGCAAATTCAAGCAAGCTACAACGATGTCGCCTATCCAGTTTGTGAAGTCGATGCGGCTGAACAACGCTGCCATGAAAATTGCCGGAGGAATGACAGTAAACGAAGCAGCCATGGAGGTCGGCTACGCGAGCTCCTCGCAATTTAGTCGAGAGTTCAAGCGCATGTATGGCGAGTCTCCGAAACAATGGGGCAATTCCAGGCAATTATCCGCAAAACCGACGCTTAGGTACGCTCAGTTCTTTGACCAATTGCAGCGATCCCAGCTATAGGGAAACCACAGTATTCGTTGCTGAGTGGCAACGAGGATTGCAGAACTTGTCTGCTCTCCCTTCAAGGTCACAGCGGCGACCTCTGACCTGGAATTGCCTGTCATGACCGTCCGCTCTTAGCCGATTTCTGCCCATCGCCTAGGCAATTTGAAAACTAAACGAATGACCGCTGCTAGGCGAAAACGACCAGTCGGATACGACTTTGTCCGACCTTGTTAGAATGAAAAGATCTGAGCTGGCACGATTAGTCTTGTGATAGATGCCTTACGTAAACTGCGACAAAGAAAACCCGCGTACTGTGCAGCACGCGGGTCATTCAGGGACCGGTTTATCTGAAAACGCACCGGTCGGCGCAACCCCCCTTACCCAGGGTCCAGCTATGGATCAGGGGTCGTCATTCAGATCAGCTTCGCCGACGCCTTCGAAGTCGAGCAACGAGCGTGCTTCAACCGTTTCGTCCGTCCACAGGAAGCCGCGAGCAAAGACTTCGTCGGTCCACAAGAACCCGCGCGCTTGCACTGTCTCGTCGGTCCACAGGAATCCCGTTGCATTGATCGACGAGTCTCCGCTCCCGCTGCCGTCAGACCAGTTGTCGCCGCCCTGATACAGGTAGCTGGCTGACCAACGTGAATGCCCCCACAATGCGGCCGTGTCTTCAATCAGAATACCCTGATTGCCCTGGCCACGATTCGCCAGTGGCGACAATGCCGAGCGATACATGATGCCGGTCTCATTCAACGCCGCGTTGATATCAAGAACACCCGCGCCAGCCTCGATTGGCGATGCGTCAATCTTGCGTGCAGAGCGCATCAAGCGCGCTTTCACCGTGTCCGGGGTAATTGACGGGTTCTTCTCGATCATCAGAGCAGCGGCAGCCGCAACTAAAGGCGTCGCCATACTGGTGCCGGACATCTCAAGATAGTTGTCCGCGCACGCCGTCGAGCGCGAGCACGGCTTGCGACGACCCGGCAGTGCGTTATCGAGGAATGTACCACCCTGCACTGACGCTACGACTTTGTTACCCGGCGCCAGAAGATCCGGCTTCATGACAAGGTCGCCCATCGACGGACCGCGTGACGAGAAGCTCGATACGTAGTCGTCGCTGTAGTTAGCGCCGGTGCCATTCACGGATACCGATCCGACCGTGATCACTTTACGCGAGTTACCCGGGCTGTTGATCGTCATGTTGCCGTAGCGACCGTCATTACCCGCGGCAATGACAACCACGATGCCAGCGTCCCACAGTTGTTCCACCGCGTGTACCAATGGATCCGTTGCGTAAGACTCTGTCACTTGCTTACCAAGCGAGAGGTTCACGACGCGGATATTGAACGTATCGCCGTACTGCAATAACCAGTCAAGCCCAGCCATAACATCAGACATTGAGCCACTACCATCTGCGTTCAGAACCTGCAGCGACAGCAGTTTCGCGCCGGTGGCAACACCGCGGTAGTCAAGATGGCTGTTGTAACCGTCACCTGAAAGAATACCGGCGACATGCGTGCCGTGACCGAAGTTGTCCTGGCGCGCGTCAGCGTTCGCCGCAGCCAACTGATTGTTGCTATGCAGCGCCGGACGCGGATATCGGCCGTTCAGGAAATTGTACTGCAGCATGTTGCTATCAAGATCTGTGTGGTAGGCGACACCGGAATCCAGGATCGCGACGCCCACTTTCCAGCCATCCCAATGCAGATTCGGGTTGCCTGAGCGCGGCTGGTTTGCAGCGCGACGTGCGGTCTCTGACATTACATACACAGGCTCATCGAGCGACAACCAGTTAACCCGTGATGTATCAGCAAACCGTAAGACAGCGTCCGCCGGCAAACGAATGGCGCGCATTCCTAGCCCATCAAAGCTGCGCGTCACTTCGCCGCCAAGCTCGGCGATGTATTCATCGTCGAACAGTTCTGGCTGCTGTGCGTAATCCACGATCAGATCAACAGGGCCAGTACCACCGGCGGCAATGGCCGCGGCGACGGGTGCACTGATCTTATCGGTCGGCAACACACGCTCGGCACGCTTGTCGGAACGGCGCGTCGAGGCAGCGTCGCCGTTATTGTTGCCCGCAACAATGACGACCGATGCTTCACCCAGCACGATTGGCGTTGCGTCTGTACTGTCAGACGTAGCGCCTTGCACGTCAGTTGCGAGCGATGCTGTTGCGGTAGGGCTTATCGCCGGCGCCGCTGCAGCTTGCACCACAACCGTGGATTCTGCGCTACCCGTCAGATGCGAGCTGACATGATTGCCTGAGAGAGCAATGATGACGAGCGCGGCCGACGAAAACGCAATATTGCTGAGTTTTCTTTTCATGGACTTGTCGCTTGATAGAGTAATGTTCTGATTCTGTTGGGAGAAGAAGCTCATGACTTGCCTCCCTGACCGATAACACTTAACGCGCTACGACCGGTTGTTGTTTTGTTTGCGGCGCCATCATGGCGTGCAAGATTCTTGGCGCGACGCGCGCGGAACAACAGTGACGTTGATTCGATGGCGCCGTGGTCAAAGTTCTCGCTGGTGATCGCCTCATCCGGGCGAACCATGCCGACCCATGCGTTGCGCTGTCGCTTAGCCTCATACATCAGACCGTCAGCAATGCTAATGATGTGATCAAGGTTTGCTGACTCGGAGTTTGAGCGGAACAACGGATATGCCACGAAACCCAATGAGCATGATGTGCGTGCCACCTGGCCATCGCCGAGTGTGAAGTGACGCGCATCAACCGTAGCCCGAATGCGCTCAGCCAACGCTGCCGTTTCTTCCGGGCACGAGTGCTTGGCAATCACGACGAACTCATCACCACCCCAACGAATGAGATAGTCCGAGCGACGGCAGATGCCCTGCAGCACATCGCGGAACTCGAGCAGCATTTGGTCGCCTGCCGCGTGTCCGTAGGTGTCGTTGATCGGCTTGAAGTTGTCCAGATCGATCATCATGAACACAAGCTCAGACTCGGCAGTCGCATGGCCGCTGTCACTGTGCTCGTTAAACCGGCGCTGAATGCTGTCGAGGTCGCGGGACACTTCTTCGAAGACGAAGCGGCGATTCCGCAAGCCTGTCAACGGGTCGCTCAGACTGCTTTCCTGTAGCGCCGTATTTAGCGTCACGAGCTGACGGTTGTTTTCTGACAGTTGCTCCGTGCGCTTACCGACTTCATTTTCCAGGCGCTTGCTGTACGCTTCCTCGCGCGCCAGTTTGCGTCTGTGGCCGTAGAACAACGCGGCCGCGCCGAGCAACGCCAATGCAGCGTAGCCAACGTATGCCCACCATGTGTTCCATGGCGCTGGTCGCACCACAACCGGAATACTGATGCCCGTGTCGTTCCAAACACCGTCACTGTTCGCAGCGCGCACTTTCAACGTAAAGCTGCCATCGCGCAGGTCCGTGTAAGTCACCCGGCGACGCGTACCTAAATCAATCCACGCATCATCGAAACCTTCGAGTGTGTATTGATAACGGTTCTCAGCAGGTGCCGTGAAATCCAGCGCTGCGAACTCAAAAGAGACGTCGTTGCTGTGCCAGTCGACCGTCACACGACCTTCTTCGTCCAGCGGCACGTCAGCACGCACTTTGTCGTTACCCTTAAAGAAACCGGTCAACGCAATCAACGGCGCCACCGCGTTCTTAGTCACGCCACTCGGGTCAAACGCGTTGTAGCCATTGTGGCCGCCGAAGAACAACTCTCCATTGGCGCTCTTGTGGTGGGCGCCGAAGTTAAACTCTTCAGATTGCAAGCCATCTCGGCGGTGCAACGTTTCAATGACGCCCGACTGCGGATCAATCTTGCTGATGCCATAGTTCGTGCTCAGCCACATCCAACCATCGGCATCAAACTGCACGCCATAAACAACGTCGTTGCTCAGACCGTTCGTTTGTGAAATGTTGGAGAAGCGAATATCAGCAGGCTTACGGACATCACCGATCACACGATCAAGACCGCCGCCGCGCGTACCGACCCACACTGTGCCCTCTGCATCGATGTTCAAGGCATAGACCGTGTCATCTGCCAGCGTGCCTGGCGTTGCTGACTCATGCCGATAGTGATGAAAACGCTCTGTGTCCGGGTCGAACAGATTCAGACCACCAGCGTCGGTGCCAATCCACATCATGCCGCTCGGGTCTTGCGCAAACGCGGTGACACGTGCGCTCGACAAACTGCTCGCCGCACTGGCATCAGGCTGGAATCGGTCAAAGCTGTTCGTCGCACGATCAAAGCGGCTGATCCCACCGCCAAACGTGCCTACCCAAACGCTGCCGGCGCGATCCTCAAACAACGCCATAATGCCGTTGGCACTCAGGCTCTTCGGATTTTCCGGATCATGTTTGTACTGGCGCAACACACCGGTGTCCGGGTTCAGTACACTCAGCCCTTGCGTCATCGTACCAACCCAGATCATACCCTCGCTGTCGCGCAGCAAGCTCATGACGCGGTCGTCGCCGATGCGCAGCCCTTCCGGGTTGTCCGCCCGGAATTTCGTAAGCTCGCCCGTGGCGCGATCGACTTCCGTCAGACCGTCGCCGTAGGTACCCACCCACAGACGACCGTTGTCATCGGTCACGAACGAGGTCACGTTCGGGCTACTTTGCTGCGTTTGCGTTAACGCTTCAGCAGGCTCAAAACCCAGACCCCATGTGCGCGGGTTCCAGGTGTTAATGCCTTTCATTTTCGTTCCAACCCACAGTAGACCGCTGCGATCCTGGAACAGACTCGTAATATTGTTGTCACTGATGCTCGCGACATCAGCGGCAGCGTTGGTGTAGCGCGTCGCGCTACCGTCGTTTTGATTGACGAGGTTCAAGCCACGTGTCGTACCGACCCAAAGACGATTTTCGTTGTCTTCGAGTATCGAGGTAACCCGATTGCCTGATATCGTTGCCGTGTTGTTGGCGTCGGACGCGAACCGCTCGAAACGTTTGCTACCTGGCAACAACTTCGAAAGACCACCGCCGTAAGTACCAATCCACAAGGCTCCATCGCTGGACTGTGCAATCGCGCGCACGCTACCTTTCTGGAGCGAGTCAGTCGTGTCCGCCGAGTGCTCGAAAGCGACCTGCTGACCCGTCTGTGTGTCGATTGCTGTTAATCCATGATCACCGCCGACCCACAGCAGACCTTTGCGATCAATCAACAGCGAGAACAGTTTGCCGTGCGGCTCGCCGGCACGCTCAATTTGAATATTCTCAAAAGTACGCGTGGCAGGATCGAAACGATCAAGACCGCCGTTGCGTGTCGCCATCCATACCCGACCTGCGTCGTCGACGATTAACCGTCGAATAATGCTACTTGTACCGTTTGCGGACTGCGTCATGTTTTCAACATGACCGGTCGCACGATCAAGCCGCGCGAGACCGCCACCGTTAGTGGCTAACCAGAGTGCACCATCACGACCCAAAGCCACATCGAAGATGAAATCGTTGGACAGCGCCTGCGAGTTGCCGCGTTCGCGCTTGAAGTGTTCGAAGTTATAGCCATCGTAACGATTGAGCCCGTCTTCGGTACCAAACCACATCATGCCTTCGCTATCCTGAACAATAGCGAGCACGTTGCTCTGGGACAGCCCATTGTCGACGGACAGTCGACTGAAGAGCATCGGTTGGTTTGCCGCCAATGCGTCAGCAGACGCCACTGCGGGCACGCTCAACACGATCGCGGCAAAAACCCCAAGCCATCGATTCAGTGTTTTAGTTGATTTAATTAACACAGTCACTCCGATTCCATTTCACTCTTGGCCAGCGCGCAACGGCTGGATGGATGATGACTGTATTAGGCGCCAGATTCGGCGAGAGTGCGTTGATGCGGCGTCGCCCACGCCGGGGCAAAGTGTGACGCAGTTCAAATAAGAAGGGTGTTAAGCCGAAGCGCTCAACACACCATTTTCCCGCTGTGCCAACAGTTTTCGGACCTCGTCCGGGTGAGAGGCACGCGAGTGCAAATAGCCCTGGTAGGCATCGCACCGCAAACCTTGCAATGCAGCGAGCTGATCTTGTGTTTCAACACCTTCAGCAATGACGGTAAGATTCAACCGCTGGCCTAACGCGACCATCGCCGATGTAATTGCAGCGTCTCGCGGGTCGCCAACGATGCCGCTGATGTAGGACTTGTCGACCTTTAAAACATCGACCGGCAACTCTTTAAGGTAGGCGATTGCTGACTCGCCGGTGCCAAAGTCGTCAACCGACAATCGAATCCCCAGTGCTTTGAGTTCGTGCAGTTGACTGATCACATCGTAATCGCCAGACAACACGCCGCGCTCGCTGATCTCCAACTCAATCAAGTGGGCAGGAACACCATGGCGTTGCAAGACGCTATCTACGGTCTGGTAGAAACTGGTGTGCATCAGTTGCACTTTGGCAACGTTGACACACATGCATGGCGCGTTCAGACCCTCATCAATCCACGCTTTCAACTGAGCACAAGCGCGATCCAGCACATATTCGCCGAGGCGCAACATCAGACCGGATTCTTCGGCGATCGGAATAAATTCCATTGGGTGAATAACGGTGCCATCCTCGCGTTTCCAACGAAGCAGCGCTTCAACCGCCAACACCTTGTTGTCGGTGACGCTCACGATCGGCTGATACGCAACGCGAAGTGCGTTGTGATCCAATGCTTCTGTGAGCATTCGTTCTATCTGTAATTTTCGCGCTGCGGCCTCTTCCGTCTCAGCACAGTAAAAGCGGAATCCGCCACCGCGACGTTGCGCCTCGCGCATTGCGTTTTCGGCGCGCTGCAACAAACTGTCCACTGAATTAGCATCTGCCGGATGCACCGCAGCACCAATACACGCAGACAAGTGCAAGCTCTGTGCTGGCATCGCGATCGGCGCAGATAAGCGATGTAGCAGCAGCTCTCGAAAACGTGTCAGTGTCGCTTCGGCGCCTGACCAGCTGAGCATGATGCCGAAACGCGCCTGATCGAGACTGGACACCACGGCAGTGTGCAAGCCACAACCACTATCGTCCGGCGCATCGAGATCACGCAGTGAATCAGTCAACTCCTCAGCGATCTTGCCTAACAGCTCGTCGGCAACGGATTGTCCCATTGCCTCGACGATTAACCGGAATCGGGTAAACCCGATAACGAAAACCGCCACTTTGCCCCCAGTCACCATGGAGGCACGCATGCCGCGACCCATGATTTCTTTAAATTTCATTTTGTTCGGTAGGCCGGTCACCGGTTCGATCGACTCACGACTGCGCAATTGCTTGCGAGCCTGGTCAGCGAACGACAGCGCCTTACGCAGCGCATCCTCACTCTGATCAAGTTGCCCTTGCATTTTACTCAGCGTCGCCGCGCGAACGACACGACGGGCGACCATCTCCCATGCGACGGGTTTACGAATGATATCGAAAGGTTGTGCATCAACCGCCTCTTTGGTCTCACGTTGGTTTGCGCACATCACAAACACGGACGGAGTCGGCGCACCTGCCATCGTAAGCTGCTTGTAAAAGACGTGACCTGCCTTTGTCTTAAGGCTCGCGTCAACAACAACAACGGACGCGTCCATCGCAAGCTGCATTGCAGATGTTTCGTTCGGCTTATCGGGTGCCTCGACCTCCAACCCGGACTGGCGGAGCCAACGACTCCCCCATTTGCGTACGTCGCTATCGCGTACAAGCAACACGGCTTTTGGACCGCGACCGATCATCGTCTGCGTGTTGTCGCTGGCTGGCATGGTGATAGCCCGCAACTCCTGAGTCAGATCAAGTAGCTCGGTCACTGTTTCCGCCTGACGGCGAACACCGCTATCGCCTTTTAGGTCGAAGCCACTCATCGTGCATCACCGGCGACGGATTGTGCCGACTGCGATTCAACCAAAAATTCAACAACAGTTTCCGCAGGCAGTGGCTGAGTAAACAAGAAACCCTGCAATTGATCTACGTCGATATCGCGCATCAACGTATCGTGCAGTGGTTTTTCGATGCCAACCGCTGTCACCGGCAACTCCAATTGACGTGCCAACGCAACGATACCGGCACACGCGCCGCGATGCGCGACGCTGTCGGCAGTTCGACTCACTAGCCGACGATCGATTTTTACGCCGCCGATCGGGCTTTCAGCGAGCATTGCCGCGGAACAGGTCCCGGCCCCGAAGTCTTCTACGATGACCCGCACGCCTAACGCTTCCAAACGTTTGCAGGTCGCGAAGTTGTCTTGGGCATCGCGAACCAGAATGTGCTCGCCAATCTCCAGATCGACGAGCTGCGCCGGCACGGCGAACTTCTCAAGCAAATGCGATAGTCGCTCCACCAGATCAATACGACCAAACTCGGGTGCCGTCAGATTAATCGCGATGCGCACTGAGTCATGGCCTTGCTCACGCCAGCTGGCGAAGTCTTCCAAGGCCTGCTGCATGACCCAATCGCCAATATCAGCCACGATCCCGGTACGCTCCGCAACGGTCAAAATTTTCTGAATAGGTTGCGCGGTTAGCAACGTTGTCGGCCAACGCAGCAACGCTTCGATACAACTGACTTGGCCGGATTGTGCATCAATCACAGGCAGGTATTTCAAACGATAGTCGTTGCGTTGCAGGGCAGTGCGCAACTCGGTCGCAAGATCCTGACGCTGCAACGCACGTAAACGAATCGTACCCGAGTGCATGCGATAACACGCCGAACGCGCGTGACGCGCATCATCCATCGCCGCTTCGGCGTTCGATAACAGTGTGTCGCTGTCGTTGCCGTCTTGCGGGAACAACGCGACACCGACGCGCGGTGACACATAAACGTGGCCGCGCTCGTTCATGATCGGCTCGCTGAGCGTATCAACGATCCGAGCAGCAACGGACTCTGCGTCCTCGCCATTTTCAATTTTCGGCAACACGACAGCAAATTGCCGATAGTCCGTGCGGGCAACAACGCTCACACGCTCCATATCCTCAGTCAACGGCTCGTTTGTGCCGCGAATCTGGACGGAGAGTCTGTCGGCCAATTGCCGCAACACGTCATCTAATTGGGCACCGCTCATTCCGTAGCCGAAATCTTCGATTTGCCCGATATGGATACTGAGCACGCCTAGCCTGCCTTCTTTCAAGGCCTGCGATTGAAGTGCATCGCCTAAGTCCTCAACTAGGAACTGGCGGTTCGGCAAACCCGTCGCCCGATCCTGAAATGCCAACTTACGCACCCGTTGCAGATCACCAAGCAAATTCGCCATGTCGCGCGCAACGACGAGAATTTTGTCAATGCCTTGCGGCACATACATAAACTCATAGGTCTGTTCGCGGTTTGCCACGCGTACGCGCTCGCAGAATGACAGACGGCCGCGAATCGCGCGCTTCAAGTGTGAGCGTACGTCTTTGGCTTGCGCATCAGGTAGCAGGTCGAAAATCGTCACCGATTGCTTCGACGTAAAGTTAAGTGCACATCCCGACAGTAAGCTGCCGCGTTCAATGCATTGAATAACAACCCCTTCTTGCGTCATTACAAGAACAGTATTGGTTGCCTCATCAATGAAAGGTGTCGATTTCTCCCCCATCAAAACCCTCTTGGTGCAATCGATTCTTTTCGAGCTGCGGAGTATGGGCACGCGATCTGATGAGGGTCATTTCGAGGCTAGCATAATGAGACGTAGTTCATCCTTTGACCGTAATCGTTGTGACCTGCCCCTATATTATGCGCGCAGGTGTGGAACTCGGCGTGCCAATGCTAAACTTCGCGTCTAGCCAGTCATTACCAGATAAGGAATCGGTCCATGAAATTACGTCAAATTGCGACTCTGTTATGTTCAACCGCATGCCTTGCGCTCGCTATGGGGCAACCCGTGCACGCTGGTCATCATGAAAGCGGCGAACACGCTACCTCAATGGAAGACATCCTCGCAGCAGACTTTCGCGACAAAGACCGGGCACGCGATGCCTACCGACACCCTGCAGAAACGCTAGCTTTTTTTGGTTTGAAACCAACAATGGCCGTCGGTGAGTACGGTCCTGGCGGCGGTTGGTACACTCGCGTTATCGCACCAATGATTGCGCCTACCGGAAAATACGTTGCGCTGCATGCGGACATGGAACGTTACAACGCAGGCGAGCCTGCGGAGCGAACCGCCAAGCGCAAGCAGTCCATCATTGATTTCCCGGCGAAAGTCAGCGACTGGACTGGCGTCGATGCCGACGCTATTACGTCGGTCGAGCTCGACGATACCAAGGACATGGACGGTGCCCTGGACGCGATTGTCATGTTCCGTGGCTTGCACGGTCTGGCGCGCAAGGACTTGACGGATGAGACGATCGCGCACTTCTATCGCGTACTCAAATCCGGCGGTATGGTTGGCATGGTGCAACACCGCGCTGACGAAGATGCAGCGTACGATTACACGCGTGGACACAATGGCTATCTGAAACAGTCAGAGGTGATCGCCATGTTCGAGAGCGAAGGTTTTGCGCTCGTCAAAACCTCCGAGATCAATGCGAATGAAAACGACTCGGCAAACTGGGACGGTGGTGTCTGGTCTTTGCCACCAACACTTCGCCACGGCGATAAAGACAAAGCCAAGTACCAGGCTGTCGGCGAAAGCGACCGCATGACGTTGGTTTTTCGTAAGCCTGGTTAATACGCAGCTGAGACGGGTGTCATGCATATAATCCTTGGATTTTTGAGCAGCATCGTCACTATTTTGTGGCTACTGCATCGGCTCGCCGAGATGGGCATCGATCTCGGCGGGCTCAATCCCTGGTCTTGGCAACGCCGACGCAAGTTCCGAGCAGCGTACCAAGGCGATCCGATCTACACCTTGGAAGACCCGATGGAAGCCGTCGCGGTGCTATTGGTTGCCGTGGCGAAAGCGGACGGTGATATGAGCCATAATGAACGACAAGAATTGTTGTCGATCTTCACCACCAATTTCCACTTGTCGCAAACGGATGCGTCGTCGTTGCTCGGCGCCAGCACACATTTATACGGCAGCGGCGACAGCGTTCGCAGTTCATTGGAAAAAGTGTTGCAACCTAGCGCCGCAAAATTCTCTCCGACACAAGCTCAGTCAGCGATTGAAATGCTCGAGCATATGGGCAGTGTTGACGAACAGATTAGCGATGCGCAGAACGATATCATCAACCGCGCGCGTACCACGCTGCTTGGGCGCATTCCGTCAGACAATGACCGTTGGTCTTGAACGCCTGAAACAGACATACAAGTGCGCCGCGTTAGCGGCATGCGTACTGTTGGCGGCAGCCCTTGTCGATCTCAGCACGTTGTGACGCCGCGCTGACGCATTTGCAAAACACGCACGATCCCCACGCAAGTATCGTCACAACCCCACCAAACGGCTGATTGTCGCTACTTCGTTTGCGCGAATGGCACGTGCTGCTATGCATCAAAAGTCTTCACCGACCATTTTTGGTTTCATCGGCAAATATTGGAATTCATTGGATTATTTCGACCATTTGCGTCAAAGCAAAAGTTGCGCAATTTGGACCACACTTGCAAAACCTACTGGCATTGGCCTAGCGTCGGCGTGGGGAAAAAATCGGGGATAAGCGACGAAGATCAGCATGCCTCATTCACGTAATACTTAGGGGATGGAACATGAATTCGTTACGACGATTGGCCAGCAATGGCCGACGCGCCGGCTTGCTATTGGCAGGCGCACTACTCGCTAGCCCGGCACTCGCCGGAGGCAACAATGCAACGACAGGACCGACATTGACTCCGGGTGCCTCGAGCAACCAGATCATCGTCAAATACAACGCGCCGCTTCTTGGCCTGGCGCAAGCCGATTTAGGTGTCGCAAACGGCGCTGCTGCAGTGCGTGCACGCAGTGTGCGCAACGCGATGGGGCTATCGGCGAAATTACGCCGCCAAACAGCTGGCGGCGCGAGTGTCTATCAGCTGGCTCGCTGGCAAACGAAGGCTGAACTGCAGCAGTCGTTAGCCGTACTGAACGCTGACCCAAGTGTCGCTTATGCGGAAGTGGATCAGTTGTTGCAGCCAATGGCGACACCAAACGACAGTCGCTACAACGAGCAATGGCATTACTTTGAGTCTACCGGCGGACTGAATCTACCAACCGCTTGGGACACAACAACGGGCGCGGGCGTCGTCGTAGCAGTCATCGATACCGGCTACCGCCCTCACCCGGATCTTGTTGCTAACCTGTTACCCGGCTATGACATGATTTCGGACGCGTCAGTGGGTGTCGATGGCAATGGTCGCGACAGCGATGCACGCGATCCGGGAGATGCGTCTGCGGCTGGTGAATGCGGACCTGGCGAGCCGGCACGCGGCAGCAGTTGGCACGGTACTCACGTTGCTGGCACTGTCGCCGCCGTCACCAACAACGGCACCGGCATCGCCGGCGTCGCATATGGCGCCAAAGTCGTGCCATTGCGCGCCTTGGGCAAGTGCGGCGGATTCACCTCTGATATCGCGGACAGCATTATCTGGGCTTCTGGCGGCAGCGTCGCAGGCACGCCGGCGAATGCAAACCCGGCAGACGTGATCAACATGAGTCTGGGTGGCGGGGGCAGCTGCTCGACAACCACCCAGAACGCGATCAACACCGCACGCAATAACGGCGCAACAGTTGTAGTCGCAGCAGGAAACTCCAACACCAATGCATCAGGCTTCAACCCAGCCAACTGTGCTGGGGTAATTTCAGTTGCGGCAACCAACCGCAATGGTGGTCGCGCGTACTACTCGAACTTCGGCAACTCGGTCGATGTTGCCGCTCCGGGCGGCGACATACGCGGTGGTGCAGCGGGCGGTGTGTTATCAACGCTGAACAGTGGCAGCCAAGGTCCGGCCGGCGACAACTATGCGTTCTATCAGGGCACCAGCATGGCAGCGCCACATGTCGCAGGTCTGGCGGCATTGCTCAAAGCGAGCGATGGCTCGCTCACGCCTACGGAGATTGAGAACACGATCAAGAACACCGCACGGTCGTTCCCTGCAACCTGTAACCAGTGCGGCACCGGTATCGCCGATGCAGCGGCGGCGATTGCATCACTCGGCGGCGGCAATCCACCACCAACCGGCGGCAACGTATTGACCAATGGCGTGGCACAAACGGGTTTGTCCGCCAGCACAGGCAACGTGCTGCGTTACACGATCGCTGTACCTGCCGGCGCCAGCAATCTGTCGTTCTCGATTGGCGGTGGTAGTGGTGATGCGGATCTCTACGTTCGTTTTGGCGCGGCGCCGACAACCAGCACCTATGATTGTCGCCCTTACCTTAACGGCAACACCGAGACCTGCAACATCGGTACGGTTCAGGCAGGCACCTATCACGTGATGGTGCGCGCGTACGCCGGCTTCTCCGGCGTTAGCCTCGTTGCCAATTTCGATGAGCCAAGCAGTGGTGGTGGCGCGACGGGCGGTTCCGCCAGCGCAAACAATCTGTCAGCATCGCGAAACAACTGGTTGCGCTACACGGTTGATGTGCCCGCGGGTATGGCAACGCTGGTGGTCGAGATTTCAGGTGGCAGCGGTGATGCCGATTTGTACTTGAGGCGCGGCTCACAGCCGACAACGAGTGCGTATACGTGCAGACCGTATCTCAATGGCAACAATGAGACGTGCACGATCAGCAATCCACAGGCCGGCACATGGCACATAGGTGTTCGTGCCTATAGAACGTTCTCAGGTGTTAGTCTCGATGCGGAATGGGCTCCGTAACGAAACACCATTAGGATGTGACACGATACGGCGCCTTCGGGCGCCGTATTTTTTTGACGAGGGGATCAGCATGGCACGCAATATTCGAGTGAACTACGTAGAGCTACCAGCAGCCGATTTTGCCGCTATAGAAACGTTCTACCGCGACGCGTTCGGCTGGTCGTTCACATCGTTCGGGCCCGAATACCACGCGTTCAACGACGGCGCATTCGACGGTGGCTTTTATCGTTCCGAGCTCGTCTCGCGGCAAGACAATGGCAGCACGCTAATCGTGCTGCTGAGCGATGACTTGCAGCACAGCTACGACGCGGTCGTTAGCAATGGCGGTCGCATCCACAAAGAGATCTTTTCGTTCCCGGGCGGTAGTCGATTTCATTTCCTGGACCCGCACGGTAACGAGTTATCTGTCTGGACAATGACTGACGGCGATTAGTATCTAATCGCGAAACGGATCCGTGTTTCTACGTTAGGCACGTCGACAGCAACACCGTCAACCACGCGCGGTTTGTACTTAAACCTGCGCAACGCCCGCTTGGCGGACTCCGCAAACACCCGAACGTTTTCTCCACCAACAATTTGGATATCTGTTGGTCTACCCCGCGTATCGACGGTGAACGAAAAGTCTACGTAACCCTGTATTCCATCGCGCAATGCAGATCTGGGATAATCCGGTGCGACTCGAGCGAGCGGCAAATATTCATTTTCGTCGACCGGCACCACGATGCTGTTGTCTGCGCGCTTTTGGGCGACAATCTGTTGCAACGCCTCATCGTCGTTCGTTCGCGCCATTTTTTCGAGTGACTCGAGTGCACGGCGATAGTCCGGATGACCCGTGTTGTCTGCCGCCTCAAACCCTGCAACCGCGCTTTGCAGATACTGCGTCGCATCTTCATTTGCACGCAATTGCCAACGCGCGAGTGCGTAAACTGCATTCGTGCGCGATGCGTGCTCGATCGGCAGGATTTGAGCGAAAATACGGTGAGAAGCGTCAAGATAAGGCTTTGCGCGCCGCCATTCATCTGACGTCAGCGTGGTGACACCAACGGAATACAGTACGGACGCGTGATCGGCAGAAGTCTCTCCGTAGGCATCAGCAGAAATCTCCAAGGCCTCATCGTAGCGTTCAATCGCTGCGAGCATTCTATTCTGCGCGTCACCTAACGACACAAGAACGGGCACGCGACCTGCGCGCCCGGCATCGCCTAACGCAATATAAATGTCATCTGCCTTACGCAACGAACGAATACCTGCATCGCGCAACCCCGCGCCCAAGCTCGTCAACCCAAGGTTGTAATAAAGCACAGCGGTTTCACCGTTCGGCGATGTATGTAATTGATTCGCAAGAGCCACCGCCTCGGCGGCTGGCGTTACGGCAAGCGCGTAATACCGCTATCGAATAATGCTTGGTAATCGTTGTAGGCGGCCATCATACGCTCTCTGAGTTGCCCACGATCATCGGCAAACGCATTGGCGACAATGAGCAACATCGCAAGCGGCAACAGTGTTGCACGAACCCGTAAGGACCGAATCAAAACGACCATCAGTCGACCTCCCTGTAATGTTCGACGTATTATCAGCGCAGTATACAAACATTCACGGCGACTTCGGAGTCAGTCATGCCTGGTTCTTACCCACAAAAAATTAAGCAATTGCCACTCTACGATGGCAGGTTTGATGCATACCAATTAGCCGCGGATGGCGCCAAGGTGTTGTTTGCATCCTACCCGCCCGGCACAGATATTCCTGAGCATACGCATGACACTGACAACTACGGCGTCATTACAAAAGGCTGTTTGCAACTGACGATGAATGGCAAAACCGAACACTTCAGATCAGGCGACTGGTACCACGTCCCCGCAGGTGCGCCGCACGCCGCTAAGTTTGATGTCGAATCGGATGAAATCGAATTTTGGTTCGACGCAGAATAACGCTCTCGCTGCTAGCATCATTGATGCTCGCCGTGACGGTGACGGACGTGCACGGCGATAACGCGTTGACGCAAGACAACGCCGAGTGTGTCGTGCTGCTGCACGGCCTGGCACGCACGGAGCGTTCTATGCGCAAGATGGCGCGTGCGCTGCGTAACGAAGGTTATGCAGTGGCAAATCTTGGCTACCCGTCCCGTTCAGCAACCATTGACGTACTCGCCCCCGATGCAATTAACGCGGGGCTTGATGTGTGCCGCAAACAAGGTGCAACGAAAATCCATTTTGTCACGCACTCCATGGGCGGTATTTTGTTGCGTCACTTCCTTGCCAACACCGCCATCGCAGAACTCGGTCGCACTGTCATGCTCGCGCCCCCGAACCAGGGGAGTGAGGTCGTCGACACGTTGCGCGGTACACCTGGCTTCAGGAGCCTGAACGGCCCGGCGGGACTGCAACTGGGCACCGGCGACGAAGACATTCCGCGCACGCTCGGCGCGGCCAATTTCGACGTCGGCATCATTGCAGGAACACGGTCGATGAACCTTGTCCTCTCGCAGTTTTTACCCAACCCGGATGATGGCAAAGTATCTGTCGAATCGGCAAAGCTAGACGGGATGGCCGACTTTATGACGATCCCCGTGACGCACCCGTTCATCATGAAGAAACCCGTCGTTATTCAACAAACGCTGCACTTTCTGAAAACCGGCGCATTCGATCGCCCGGACGATGACGCATGACGACCACAGCCGGCTACTCTGCAACACCATTGGCTAAGAAACTCGGTATTACAGCGGGCAGTCGCGTTAAAACCTGCAATGCACCGACAAATTATCGTGATCTGTTGGCACCGTTGCCCGACAACGTCACCTTATCGCCGATGCTACGCAAGGACATCGATGTGTGGCACTTATTCACAGCCAAACGAGGTGAACTCGAACGCACCGTTCGACGAGCTATTGGGCACATAAAACGTGACGGCATGATCTGGGTTTCGTGGCCAAAGAAAGCCTCAGGCATGCCCTCTGAAATCACCGAAAACACCATACGCGAAGTCGCCCTGCCGCTAGGTTTGGTAGATGTCAAAGTCTGCGCAGTTGATCACACCTGGTCCGGACTCAAGTTGGTTATCAGGAAAGAGCTGCGATGAGCGCATCTGGCGATCAACACGCACACCCGATTGTCGGGGTCGTGTGCATTGTTCTTGGTTGCTTTCCGTTAGCAATCGCGACCGGGTTGATGCAGGCGCAACCGGGCACGATACATGCGCCTCTGTGGGTTGTCGGCCTCGTCGGCGTCATTGCAATCGTTGCCGGCGTGATGGTGATGCTGCCAACCGGGCGAGTGCTGGATGCGGTCGCTTGCCTGCTTTGCGCGGGCTTCGCAGCCGTTGGATTTTGGTTATCGCTAAAGGCTCCGGCCGATGGTTTCTCGGGCGGTCTGCCGTTCATTTCCTCGGGGGCCAACGTCATGGTGGCACGTGTCATTTTTGGTAGTGGCGCGGTTATGAGCCTGATAATGGCCGTTTACGCTGCCAAGCGAGCGCTAAAAAGCCGATCCTGACCGTCCACCACAAACGTGTCTTTTTTGCGTCAGACCTGAGACAAAAAAATTTATTGCGGTGCACAATCAATAAGTTACATATCGCAAATGTTAAATAAATACTTAACATAAGAGCAATTTTTACGCTAATTGGCCATTTTCTCTGGCTCGGAACGACCTCACCGATTCTACGTATCAACGGCAAGTGTTTGTCTTCATTGCCGTATTCCTTTCAGGCGAAACAGGCCACTATTGCTCCAATAGACTCACATTTGCAGCAAGGGTAGGCTCAAGGACGGGTTGACATAAGAATAATTAATGACCCGAACACCTCGTTACAATATGGAGAAGAAATGATGAGATTGCGTAATCGCATCGCTGCCTTCGTCTCGTTGGCGTTAGCCGTATTCAGCGTGTCATCGCTGAATGCGTCCACGACGCTGCAGATGAATCTGGCGCAGATGGTCACTAACTCAGATCGAGTTTTTGTCGGGACAGTAGTCCAAATCACAGAAAGCACCAAGCAAGTCGGCGGCGGCCAGATTCCCGCTGTTACCTATCGACTGAAAGTCGGTGATGCCTTCAAAGGCACGTACGATGAAATCAAAGGGGAGAAATACGCAGACGTCACGATGATCGGTTCATTGAAGATTCTGGCGTCGGGACACCACCCGATCACGGATTTCCCGATGATGAGTGTGGGCAATGAATACCTGTTGATGGTTGCACCTGATGGCCCGGTTGGCCTCACAACCACAATGGGCTTGGGACAAGGTTGCTTCTCTATCAGTGACGGCGTTAGTGACAAAGTCGCATTGAATGGCGCCAACAACGTAGGACTCTTCAGCAACATGAACCTCGGCTTCGCTGACGGTGTTGCCGTTTCCTACAGTGAGCTGTCAAGCCTCATCAGCGATCTCGTAGGAGGTGCTCAATAATGGCTACGCGATTTTCATTACTGCGACGCGTTGCCGTCGCCTCTCTCGCCACTGCTGCCTCAGCCTCGGTGCTGGCCAGTGGTCCGTTAAACACGAATGCAAATGACCCGGACGGCGTTGAGCGCTGGCCTAACGGTGGTCTTAACATTCCTTGGAACCCGGACGGTGTGCCAGCGGGCGGTGCAGATGCACTCGCGCTAGGTCCATTGACCTACACGGAAGCTGTTGAACAGACAGCAACAGCGTTTCAGGCATGGCAAGACATTCCGACGGCCACCGCGACCTACAGCAACAATGGTCCGTTGCCGTTCGACGTTGATGAAACCAACTTCGGGCCATTCGTGGACAACCTCTTTAACAACAACAATAACTCGGATGGTTTAAGCCCGATCGTTTATGACGATGACGGCGCGATCTTCCTCGCATTGTTCGGCCAAAGTGGCGTTCTCGGCTTTGCAAGCACAGATACCCGTGATGCAGACGGCAACCCGATTGAAGGTGTCTCGTTCCTGAACGGTGGCTCCATTCTGGGTGGCTTCCCGATCGATGATTTCTTCGGCGTACAAGTGCACGAGTTCGGTCATTACTCCGGCATGGGTCACACCGTCGTTAACGGTCAGAACATCGCATTAGGCGATACCTCTGGTCCGACACCTGCCAATACTTACGGCACATCACCTTTGATTCAAACAGAGACGATGTACCCGTTTGCATTGCAAGGCGGTGGTGAATCAACGCCGCATGCAGATGACATCGGTTTCTACTCATTCATGTATCCGACAGCAGATTTCTTTGCCCAAAGCGGCACGATCTCCGGTCAGATTCTTGATCCGAGTGGCACCATCGGCCTGACGGGCGTTAACGTCATTGCACGTAACGTCGCTGATCCGTTTGTGGATGCAGTCTCTGCAATCTCGGGTGACCGTGATGGCAACGGTTTCTACACCATTAACGGTCTGACACCAGGTGCGGCATACACCATTCATACGGATCAGATCCTGCAAGGTGGTTTCAGCACAACGCCGATCGCGCTGCCAGGACCGGAAGAGTTCTACAACACCGGCGAGTCGAACAACGTTGACTCTCCTGACCCTGTCGATGAAGCCACACCAATCCTAGTGACGGCAGGTGTTCCGGTAACAGGCATTGATATCATCATGAACACACCGGGACCGGGCGATCCGTTGCCTGTGGGTGATGAAGGCAACGTGCAAATCTCGCTACCGTTTGCGTTTAAGTTCTGTGGTGTTGAGTACAACAGCGCGATCATCAACGCGAACGGCACGGTGAGCTTTGGCGCAGCGCCAGCTGCTCTGGACTTCCTGATCGGTTCGGCCCGCTTTGTCGGCGGCCCACCGCGAATTGCCGGTTTGTACGCAGATCTGAACGCTGCCGCGGGTGGCACAGTCAGCTTCCTGCAAGATGACAACTCTGTCTCCATCAACTTTGATGGTGTGCCGATTTTCCCGGCAGTGGGTTCGAACACGTTCAGCATCGAGCTGCGCGCTAACGGTAAATTTGATACGACCTATAGCGATATCTCGGCAACCACCAGCGTTGCGGGCTACACCTGTGGTGGCGCAGTCGCCACTGGTTTGGAGTCGTCTGACGATTTGTCATCGCTCGACCAACGTATCGATACCAACTTCAAGGCAACGCGTTTCGAGCAATTCACAAGCTTCGGTAACCCGCTTGATCTCGTTGGCACTGAGCTGAAATATCAGTCAGTTCGCGGTATCTCTGATCCGTTTGAGCCGAACGATACGCTAGGCAGCGCAGAACGCGTCGCCTTGCCGTACGATTCGCGTGATCGCTACACGATCATCGGTGAAGGCGATGTTGATTACTTCAGCTTCGAAGCTGAGGCAGGTCAAACGTTGATCGCCGAAGTGATCGCAGGTCAGATCGATAGCGTGCTCGGCTTGTTCCGTCTCGACAAAGTAAAAGGTGACAGAATATTCACACCGATTGCTATTGACGATGATGGTGGTGCAGGCACCCTGTCGCAAATCCAGGTTCTGTTGGAAGAGGACGCACGTTATGTGTTAGCCGTCTCGACATTCCCGGACTTCGACTTTGTCGGCGCGGGTAACAGCACCGGTCGTTACGTGATCGCGATTGACGCTATTGACGGCATCCTGCTGAACCTCGGCGATGACGATTCGTTCGAATTAGACCTTGGCTTCACGTTCCCATTCCAGGGTGGTGCGTACGACACGGTCTTCGTGAACTCAAACGGTAACCTGACCTTTGGTGCTGGCGACACAGACTTCAGCGAGTCTGTCGCAGAACTATTGGCCGGCGCACCGCGCATCGCTGCATTGTGGGACGACTTGTCTCCGAATGCCGGCGGTCGGGTCATCGCAAGCTCTGAGGCTGATTCATTCAGCGTCACGTTTGAAGATGTACCAGAGTTCTTTGCAGCAACCACCAACACCTTTACTGTCACGTTGAGCGCAAGCGGCGACGTCAGTATTGAATATGGTGCTATTGCAGCAACGGACGGCATTGTCGGTGTTACAGAGGGCGGTGGCGCAGCAGATCCGGGTGAAACTGATCTGTCAGCCGGTGGCTTGTCTGCGACAGGCAGCGTCTACGAGCTCTTCGAGTTTGGCGACAACAATGACCTAGGAGAAAGCACCGTGGACTTCACCAACTAAGGTGAGGCACCACAGCATCGGGCGTTATGCCTGATGCCTTGCGGAAAAGGGCAGCTTCGGCTGCCCTTTTCTTTTGGGCCTTACCGTTCGGTGCTGTAAATGAACTATGGTGGTTAAACGTCACCTTTGGAGAATGCTGTGCACAGCGTCGAGCGCCCCACCCTGCGACTTGCTGGTATCGATCTTGCCTGGAGACCTGACCGCAACCCAAGCGCGATCGCGATTGGTGTTGTCATGGGCAAGCATCTGCACGTCGAACGGGTACACGGCAGCGTTAGGTCTCTCGAGGCGATTGTGCAAATCGTGCATCGCGAGCCATCGATCACCGGCGTTGCCATCGATGCGCCACTCATCATTCACAACCAACATGGCAAACGCGAGTGTGAGTCAGAATTAACCCGTGTGTATGGCGGACGTAAAGCAGGCTGCCACTCGGCGAATCTGACGTTATACCCGGCGTCGGCAACCGTGCAGTTGTCTCAAGCGTTGCTGACTAGTGGCTACCAACATCTGGATCGCACAAATCGGTGGCAGATTGAGTGTTACCCACACCCGGCAATCATAGAGCTGTTTGGCTTACCCGAGCGACTTGCCTACAAGAAAGGCAACGTTGCTCAAAAGCGCGCGGGTCAAATACGCTTGGCCGAGCTTCTTCAGACGCTATCGTCGCAAGACGCGCGCTTACGCGTTACTTACGACGCATCGACCGCGCGCTTGTTCGACCCGAAGGTTACCGTTGCATTAAGAGGTCAGGCGCTGAAAGACAACGAAGACGCTTTGGACGCAATCGTCTGCCTTATCATTGCGGCTCACTACGCTGCCGCGACGCCCTGCACAACCTTTGGTAGTATGAATGGCGGGTACATCGTAGTGCCGACACCTAACGTTGCGGATCAATTATGACAAATGAAGCCAGCAGTAAATTCGCCATCGCAGGCATCGTTATTGGTCTGTTGAGCATACTTGCAGGCTCATTGCACTTTTTCCTAGGCCCGATTGAAAAAACCCCGACACTTGAAAATGTTGTGCAGGAAAAGACTGCAGCACTCAAGGACGCCATCATTGCCGGCATCAAGGGTGAACCGACGACAGCCGAGCCACAGCGCCGGCAATTGTCGGGCGACGACATTGCCCGGGCTGCGACCATCGGCACCGGCATTCTTGCATTAGCGCTCGGCATTGTGGGTTTGGTCAGACGCGAGCCGATGCGTGAGTCAGCAGCGGCGATGGCCGTTGGTGGCGCTGCAGTGGTACTGCCTTTTGCGGTATATGCCGTCATGCTCATACTGGGCATGATGCTCATTGTCAGTATCATCGGTGCAGTTGGCGATGTTTTTAGCTTTTGACGGGTGACGTGATCAAACATCTTCGTCTGGTTTTTTGCACTTTGCTCATCGTCGGCCTGACGGCACCGGCGGTCGCTCAAGACAATGCTTGTAAGGCAAAGCAGTATCGTCAGTTCGACTTTTGGTTAGGCACGTGGGCGGTGTTGTCGAATGGAAAACCGGCGGGCACCAACGTCATCAAGAAAACACTGAACGGTTGCGTTCTAGAGGAAAACTACGACACGGGCACCGGATACCGTGGCACCAGTTATTCAATGTACGACTTCAACACCGATTTGTGGCATCAGACTTGGGTCGACAACAGTGGCATGCTGTTAGTCCTCGACGGTGGCTTTGATGATGGCAGTATGGTGCTGGAAGGCGTTACCGTTGACGACAAAGGCGACGTCTACGATAACCGGATCAGCTGGACGCCGCAGGACGATGGGACGGTGCGTCAGCTCTGGCAGGCACGCAAAGACGATGGTGAGTGGACTGTCATTTTTGACGGCTTGTATCGCAAGAAATAGCGTGTCTGTTTGACGTGAATAAAGGTGCTTTGTTTGGCGGGGTCATACTCATCGGATACCTGGCATTTGAGGTCTACACAATCAATCAGGCGCGCTACCAAATGGAAGGCCCGTACATTTTCGGCCAATTCGTCTCAGCCAACTACGCGTACACGACATGCCGCTCGCCGAACGAACTGCAGTCTGAGCGGTTTGCACGCAACTTTACTGCCATTCGTGCGCGCGCTGTCAGAGAACTCTCGCAGGCGCATCCTGATGCCAATGATCAAGATATCCACCGAATGCTTGAAGAACGTGCTGCACAAAGCACACTCACTGCAGGTGATATCATTCGCGGCAAAGGTTGCGACGACATCGAAGTGTGGAAGTTGCTGAGGCGTTTCGACAACTACACTGAACTCAACATAGGTTGAGCTCGACTCTCGCGATCCAAAGTCGCTGGTTTGCAGGGCTGACGATTGTCTTGTGCATCGAAATACACCGGAGTAGCACTATGCAAACAAACCTCAGTAATCCGCACGCCGAGCGCGCTACCCAGTGACGCGGCTATGCCCGAGCTGTGGCAACGCATCGGTAAAAACCGAGGATCTGTTGTTCTCGGATGCCACCTGTCAACGATGCCACGCGCGAGTGGGCGTCCACGGTATCGCGCACTCACTCTGGTTCATTGTCATCAGCGCCATCACAATCGTCACCACGTTCTACGTGCTCATCAGCAATGGCTTATATGCTGCGCTGTTCTGGATGTCACTGCCCGTCGGGGCGCTAAGCTATCTCAAGGCCAAACTGTCCCCGCTAACTGTGCGCAATGGCAGCGTCGTTCACGAACCTTAAGCGATTCGATTTTCTATCCAGAGGGATAACGAAATGAATACACCTTTCCTCCGCATCTGTGCCGTGATGATCTCACTTGCGCTACATGGCTGCGTTGCCACACCGGTTAGTGAAGACATACCGTCGGGCGCCGCTGCGCAAAGCAGCGTTACGTTCGGAGATGGCGAGAAGAACTGGATCGTCGCTGACGATGTCACGCGCAATGGCGCACGCTTTACGTTCAGTGAAGTGCATATCCAGAACAACGGCTGGCTGGTGTTACACCCGTTTAAGGACGGCAAACCCGTTGGCGAAATCTACGCGGGCGCTACCTACATTAGTAGCGGCACGAACACGAATGTCGAGATTAGCATTGCGCAAGCGCCAGCACCTGGCACGATGTTTCTCGTCATGCTGCATCAGGACGTCAATGAGAACCGGGCGTTCGATTTCGTCTTCGTCGACGAACGCAACGTGCTCGACGAAGCCGTATTCGAGGGCAACAAAATGATCTCACACGTATTCGCCACACCTGAGTAGCAGCGACGGCGCACTCGTCCGTTGGCACGCATCACGCGAAGATGAGATAGTCAGCGCATCACAAGCAAAGAGCCAGCACTTTAGATGGCAAGCATTCTGCTTATTGAAGATCACCCGGATATCGCGGCATTGGTCTGTGAGTATCTGGAACAACGCGGGCACGTCGTTGACTACGCCGGGGATGGCCTCGGCGGATTGCATTTGGCGACCACCGGTCAGTTCGACGCCATTTTGCTTGACTTGATGCTGCCGGGTATCGACGGCATAGAAATTTGTAAGAAGCTGCGAAGCGACGCGTCGATCAGTACCCCTATTTTGATGCTCACGGCACGAGACACTATCGATGACAAGATTGCGGGTCTCGATGCAGGCGCAGACGACTATCTTGTCAAACCGTTCGAGATTGAGGAATTAGACGCACGGTTACGCGCGTTGTTGCGACGCGCTTCCGGGCAAACCACTGCCGAAACACTGCAAGTCGCCGACTTAACTCTGGATACAGGAACCATGCAAGTCAGCCGGGCACAGACATCGATCACGTTGACGCCTATCGGTTTGAAACTGCTGACCGCGCTACTGCGTGCCGCCCCGAATGTCGTTGAACGCAAAGCACTTGAACGTGCTGTCTGGGACGATTTTGCACCGGACAGTGACGCGTTACGCTCGCACTTGTATACGTTACGTAAGGCCATAGACAAACCGTTCGAAACACCGCTGTTACAGACCGTAGCCGGTGTTGGCTATCGACTGGCGCAGCGCGACCCACAGAGCAGCGACTAACAGGCGATGGCGAATAACCCGGGTATTGCACGACGCCTCGGCCGCGACCTGAAACTACAGGCGCTCTACATCAGTATTGCCGCGCTCGTCGGTGTGTTCGCCGCTGCGTTGCTGCTAGAGAACGTTTTGATCAAACAGGCTTTGCGTGGCGAAGCGCAGTACTACTGGCAACAGGTCGCTGACAACGGCGATCGACCACTACCGGATACGCGAAACATGATTGGTTATCGCGACGGTATCGGGGACGGCATCCCACCGCAACTGCAAGGCCTTGGGCTGGGTTTTCATAACCAATCCAACCCGGATGCGGTTGCCTATGTCACCGAACAGCAGGGTCAGCGTCTTTATCTGGTGTTCGAAAGCGGCCAGGTAGGGGAGCTCATCGCTTTGTTCGGACTGCTGCCGCTTGTCTTTGTGTTAATCGTGGTTTATCTCGCGCTATACAGCGCCTATCGCGTCTCGCAGCGTGCCGTGTCGCCTGTCATCGCTTTAGCCCAGCGCGTGCAACAGCTCGACCCTGCCGCACCGGACGCAACCCTGTTCAGTGACAGTCGTGCAGCGACAGACGCCGACGAAGAAGTACGCGTGTTAGCCGCCGCAATGGAAAACCTGACCGAGAGACTGGCCGCTTTCGCAGAACGCGAACGTCACTTCACCCGAGATGCGAGCCATGAGCTACGTAGCCCACTGACTGTGATCAAAATGGCGACAAGTCTGCTGATCCAATCGTCATCGTTAGATGCGAACGGCATGAAATCAGTTCAGCGTATCCGCCAATCGGCGAACGACATGGAGGAACTCACCGATGCGTTCTTGTTGCTCGCACGAGAATCGGGTGACACGCTTCGGCAGGACGTTGTTGATGTGAACCAGGTTGTCGCTGGCGAAGTAGAGCGCGCCAGTTTGCTCGCGAGCAACAAGAACATTTCGATAGCATTTGAGGCGCACGCACACTTTTCGGTTGTCGCACCAGAGAAAGTGATCGCCAGTATGGTCGGCAACCTGCTACGCAACGGCGTTAACTACACCGATGCAGGTACGGTCAGCGTGACAATCAGATCGGGCACTGTGACGATTGCGGACACGGGGCCCGGCATGGCGCCAGACGAGGTAGAAAGAGTGTTCCAGGCCTTTTACCGTGGTGACAAGCGACGTGGCGGACACGGCGTCGGCTTGACCATCGTCAGGCGTTTATCCGAACGCTTCGGCTGGCCTGTGACTGTGGAGAGCGAATTGGGTCGCGGCACGACCGTGACCATCACATTTACCGATTCCCAACCAATATCGGAAATTTCACACGACCTTCACACGACGTAGACATCGCTTTCACACCGGTTCAGGCACTGTACGACCCATACTCGTCACACAGAGCACATTGCAATGAACCACATGGTAAAGAATCTGATCCTTTTCAAGGCTGGCTGGGTCGCTTGCGTCTTCGGTGCCGCGAACGGTATGGCGTGGCTCGGACCCTTGGCCGTGGCGGCCATTGCCGCAGAGCACCTGCGAACCGCAACAGCGCCGAAGAAAGAATTCATGCTCCTCGCAATCGCCGCCGGAATCGGTGTCGCGTGGGAGAGCGCCTTGGTCAATCTGGGCTACCTGAATTACACCAGCGGTATTTTTTCGCCGAACGTTGCGCCTTACTGGATCGTCGCAATGTGGGTGCTGTTCGCGACCACGCTAAACGTCGGAATGAAATGGCTCAAGAAACACTGGGTCATTGCCGTCATTGCCGGCGGCATTGGTGGGCCTATGGCATTTTTTGCGGGCGAGAAGGCAGGCGCTGTCGTGTTCACCGAAGAAAACACGACACTGCTCGCGATCGGCATCGGCTGGGCAATCCTGTTACCCGTGCTTGTGCAGCTCTCTCATCGCTTGAACGGTCATGCCGAAGCGACCGCAGCGAGCCCTGCTCAACCTGCCGAAGTCTAAGAGGAGCATCGTCATGCAACGCATCTGTCTGTCACTCCTATTGGCGTCCGCGACCGTCGCCGGCATGTTCTCTAACGCACACGCCGAGAACGAAACACTTGAATGGAAATTCGAAGTGTTTCTGGATAAAAAACCTATTGGCTTTCACGACTATGTTGTCAGCGCAGACGGCGATCAACGTACGGTCAAGACTAATGCCAGTTTCGATGTGAAATTCCTGTTCATCAACGCATTCAGCTACCGCCATGAGAATACCGAAACGTGGAACAATCAGTGTTTGTCGGCAATGAACGCCTACACCGACGCTAACGGCAAGCAAACTTCAGTGAACGGCAGCGCCGCTAGCGATACGTTCGTCGTGTCTGATGGTGACACGCAAGCAACGTTGCCTGAATGTGTGATGAGCTTTGCGTACTGGAACCCTGCGTTCCTGAATGCAACACAACTGCTCAACGCACAAACCGGCGAATTCGAGTCAGTTGCGTTCGCGCAGCCTCAAAGCGATTCCGTCGACGTGCAAGGCGTTGCTATAGAGGCCGTGCGCCATGAGCTCACCGTCAAAGGCAAGACGATCAAAGTGTGGTATTCAGCAGATGATATGCGCTGGCTCGCGCTGGAAGCGCCAGCCAAAGGTAAACGCAAGCTTCGCTACCAGGCGCTTACGTTGCCGCCATCCGATATCCACGGGCAGCTGGTCGCAAGCCTCGTGCGCGATGATCGATAGAGCGCACTAGCTGGAATTCATCGCGCGCGTGACTAAGCGCACTGGCACTGACTTGTAGCCTGGCGTCGAGCTGCGAGTATCGAAATGATCCGCAGGAATAAGCACATTGGCTTCCGGAAAGTACGTCGCACAACATCCGCGCGGTATCGCATAAGCAACAACGCGAAGTTCATTGAGACGATAGCGGCTGTCTTCGGACAGGCGGCTCACAAGATCGACCGTGGCACCATCGGCAATGCCTGCTGTGGCGATATCTTCAGCGTTCATGAATAACACGTTGCGGCGACCGCGAATACCGCGATAGCGATCATCGAGACCGTAAATTGTGGTGTTGTACTGATCATGCGAACGCACCGTGGTAAGCATCAATGCCAGCGGATCGGCCGACACGTCACGCTTGGGCATCGCGGTCACAGCGAACTGTGCGCGTCCGCAAGGCGTATTCCAGCGCCGCTCGCGCGCCGTGTTCGGCAGATGAAATCCGCCCGGTGTCTGCAGCCGTTCATTGAAGTTCTCGAACCCGACAATCGACCGGGAAATCAGATCACGAATGGCATCGTAGTCATCCGTGAGAGCCGCCCAATCAATCGACGCCTGCGGTAGTGCATGGGTTGCGATACCCGCAACGATGGCACACTCTGATCGAAGCGAAGGCGACGCCGGTGCATTGACGCCTCGCGATGCATGCACCATGGACATGGAGTCTTCGACGGTAATCGACTGAGACCCGGTCGCTTGCAGGTCAAGCTCAGTGCGCCCCAAGCAAGGCAGCAGGTAACTGGACCTGCCTGGTGACAAATGGCTGCGATTCAGCTTTGTCGCTACGCTGACCGTCAACGACTGCTGACTAAGCGCACGCGCGACGCCCTCGGGATCCGGAGACGCGGACACAAGATTGCCGCCCATCGCAAAAAACACCTGCGAAGCCCCGGACTGCATCGCAGCAATCGATTCGACTACCGTGTGCCAATGTGCTCGCGGCATCGGCGCGCCAGTACCCTCCTCCATCTTGTTGAGGAATGCCTGTGAGGGTTTTTCCCAGATACCCATAGTACGGTCACCTTGCACATTGCTGTGACCACGCACCGGGCAAATACCGGCACCACGCTTCCCGATATTGCCTTTCAGCAACGCAAGATTCGCCAAGGCGCGCACATTGTCGGTACCGTGACGGTGCTGCGTGATACCCATGCCATAGACAATGATGGCATTGTTCGCCTTGGCGTAGATATCGGCCGCTTGACTCAGCGCGCTACGTGTTAATCCGCTGGCCGCCTCGATGTCAGACCACGGCAGCTGAGCAAGCATTTGGCGTAGCGCCGCGAGACCTTCTGTGTGCTCATCGACGAATGCCCTGTCAACACCGTCATCATGCGCTAACAACGCTTTAAGCAACCCGTTGATCGCGGCAATATCGCCACCAATCTTGAGCTGTAGATAGTGCGTTGCAATCTGCGTCGACGCACCGGTCACCATCTCCGTGATTCGTTGTGGGTCACGAAAGCGTTGCATACCACGTTCGCGCAACGGATTGAAAACGACGATATCCGCACCCCGCTTTGCGGCGTCGCGAAGCGTCGTAAGCATCCGCGGATGGTTCGTGCCCGGGTTGTGACCAAAACTGAAAATAGCGTCACAGTGCTCGAAGTCGTCCAGCGTCACGGTACCTTTGCCCACGCCGATCGACAACGGCAGACCGACGCTCGACGCTTCATGGCATAGGTTAGAGCAGTCGGGAAAATTGTTGGTACCAAGCAAACGCGCCATCAACTGCAACAAGAACGCAGCTTCGTTGCTTGTGCGGCCAGACGTGTAGTACTCAGCCTGGTCGGCATCCGGTAACGCTGCCAATTGTTGCCCGATATCGGCCAGCGCATCGCTCCACGAAACCCGCTCATAGCAATCAGTCGCTGCGTTGTAGCACAGCGGGTCGGTCAACCGACCTTGCGATTCGAGCCAATGATCGCTGCGCGCTTTTAGCGATGTGACCGTATGCTCGGCGAACAACTCAGGCGTTGCCCGTTTCGCCGTGGCCTCCCACGCAACGGCTTTTGCACCATTCTCACAATACTCAAAGGAGCCGTACGGGTTCTTGTCCGGCCACGCGCATCCCGGGCAGTCGAAACCATCAGGTTTGTTCATGCGCAGCAACGTCTTGTTGCCCTTGAGCACGACACGCTGCTCGCGCAGGTGCTTGGTTGCCGACTTCAGCGCCGCCCACCCGCCAGCGGCAGGGCTATCTGGTTCTGATGCGACGTCGTCGGTGTCGTTCTTTTTACGCATGCGCATTGCTCATGTCGCCAGCCACAAAAACACTGTGATTATCGTGGCGAGCGATCGCAATCAAATTCATTCCCAGGGCAGTAGCGATGTCGACAGACAGCGTGGTCGGCGCGGAAATCGCAACCATCGATGCGACACCATGCGCCGCCGCTTTTTGCACTAATTCGTAACTCACACGACTGGTGATAAGGATAAAACCCGGAGCGGGTTGTGATGCCAACACTCGAGCCCCTAACAATTTGTCCAATGCATTGTGACGCCCGATATCCTCACGCATTTGAATGATGCTGCCATCCATAGCGCACCATGCGGCGCCGTGAACAGCACGCGTCGCTGCGTTCAGTGACTGGTGTTCGCGAAGCGCACCGAGAGCGGCATGGATAGCAGCAGCGTGCGGCAGCGGCTCCGGCGAGACCGGCGGCAAACTCGCGATAGCATCGTCCAACGATGCGACGCCGCACAGACCACAACTGGCACGGGCCGGCACCGCACGATCGCGTATTCGCTGTTCAGCGATCGGGTCAGCGCGCACGTTAACAATGATACCGGCCGGCTTAGCGAATACCTCAATAGCGTGCACAGTCGCATTTCGCTCAAGGTATTGCTCACTCACAAGAAATCCAACAGCAAGATCTTCAATATCCACCGGGCTCGCCATGGTCACCACGACGTTCTGTTGATTCAGATGAATCTCGATCGCGACCTCGTCCGCGATAGGCATTGATTCGAGACGCACCCCGTCATCTGGCGTACGGCGATGAAGCTCGACATTGCGATAACCGACGGTGCTTTTCTCTACCGAGTCCACTGGCTTCAACACACGTTCGACCTTGGGTGCACATACAAGTCGGACTCGTCTTCACCGCGCGGCACAAGACACTGAAAGTCTTTTTCTATTTTTATAACGAGTGATCTGTCGTCGGAACCGATAGAGGCATCGATTGTGATCACATCATCGTCAGCGAACGTCGCAACTGCCTCGCCCGGCATTACAATCGCAATGCCGTCTTGATCAAACAACGCGGTTGCCGGTGCATTGTCGACGTTCGCGACGATCGAGTAGTGCAGCACGCCGCTACCAGGGAACACCACGGATGACTGAATCCGCTGCCCGGCGATAAAACGGACAACTTCGGATTGCGACAAACGAAAACGCAACGTGTTGTTCAGCACTCTTAGTTTCATGGGCAAACGATACGCCCTCGCTCGATCTGTTGCCAACATGAACCGATCGTTGTTAACGACCTAAGGCGCTAGAACGTGCTGTAACCCTCACTCTCTTCCAGCGCACGTATAAAGAAATTGCGCAGTGCAGCAATACCTTCTGCCTTAGGCATCAAACGTTCCTGCTCCATGAGAGCCGCCATATCTTCAAGCGTGCGTTGCCCGTCAACCATCGAGAAGAAAAACCCGTGAATGCGCGATGACATGCCTTGCGATTGGAATGATTCGCTCGGTGGCACGGGCATATCATTCCTGACTAACCATTCCGGCAACGCCACATGTCGCGCCGGCGCTGCAACATCAGCGGTCTTAGTCATTGTCATGACGACAACGCGCTCGCTGCGCGCATGGCGATTCGCCGGCGATACCATATAAGGGATGTCCATCTCGACTAACGACGGTTTGCTAAAGCCATGCGGCTCGATGATCTGCATTGACTCATCAATACCTAACTGACTCGCCGGATCAGCGTGTCGAAACGCGTGTGAGCCGAACCAAATCCATTGGCCGCCCTCACGTAACAACTGATTCCAGCGTTGCGCTTGATGTGCCAGCGACTCGCCGACGACATCAACCAACCAGGGCGTCACTAACGTATCAAACTGATGTCGACTGAATGGCGCACGCAACGCGTTCGCCATCACCCAATGCAAGCCAGCCCGGGCAGGCTCCGGTGCATGAAGTGTGCGCGCAACAGCGACGTCAAGCGCGTCGATCGGTGCAATCGGAAACTCGTGTAGCGTCAAACGAGCGCCGCCAGAAAGGCGTCCGGCGCTCATCATCAGCAACGGATTGAAATCCAACGCGACCGTGCGCTCATGATCGAAGGCTTGATGTAAGTCGTACGCCAATCGTCCACCACCAGCGCCCAACACCAACAAGTCGCCCGGCCCATTGTCGCCAATCGCGTCGATGACGAGTTGCGCCGACTGCTGGTTCTCGGTATCGCCCCAACACCAGTCGCGATGCAAATTCGCATAGTAAGTAATCAGACCCTGGTCATCAGGCAGGCGCGTACGCAGTGCCAGATAGGTTGTGTGGTCTGCCGCCATCGATGTTGTTTCTAACGCTTGCATGAGTTCGGCGAGCTCGTCGCGATGCAACACTAATGCGTCGTGTTCATGAGTCATGCGTTGGCGCGTCGTCTCAATCAGATCTGTTACTTGCAGCGCCTGACTGAGCGCCGCGATGCGATGTTCAATCTCTTGCAGTCGCGCGTGGTAGCGCTGACGCCACTCATCCAGAGCGACACCGGGCTCGGTAAACAGGAACGGAATCCCCTCGAGCAATGGATAATCGGTCTGACATCCTTTGCAATGCAACGCATTGCCGGATTCGGTTAACGCGACATCGCAACGCGGGCACGCAAGCAATTCAATGAGCGAGTGATCAAGCATGGGAGGCAGTTAGCCACAGCCGACAGGTTACGTCGAGGGGTGCCGTCACACACTGGCAGATTGCAAGCGCTAGTCGAGCACCACCTACCCGTTCCATTGGAATACCTCCTCCAGACCAACCCCGAACAACTGCGCGATACGAAACGCGCTCTCCAATGAGGGCGAGTAACGACCTTGCTCAATGGCGATCACCGTTTGGCGAGTCACGCCAATAGCTTTTCCCAGCGCCACCTGAGTCATGTCGCCGTGCGCTTCGCGCAGCTCTCTGACGCGGTTACTGATCGGTGGGCGTTTACCCATGACTTACACCGACCATCGGTACAACACGATCTGAAAGACATACTCCGCGAACTGCGCCAGCATGAGACTGCCGAACACGGTGTAGAACAGCACACTGCCGCTGTACGAAAACATGTACATAAACAGACCACTGATGACACCAAACCCGAGGATGTAACCCGACCAATGCCCTGCCTTGTCGATCACCACCCGGTCACGCTCGTCGACCATGTCATCGGCTTCGCTAGGTCGAGCCAGAGCGACAATGATATGTCCGACGACTGCAAAAACGATCAATATAATCGTGTATTTGATCAGCAACGGCAGCGTTGGCGGCGCAAGATTCCCTAATGCCATCGACATGTCGGCAACGGCGCGACCATAGAACACGCCGCTGACCA
>JBCBZK010000207.1:0-2871 GCA_039815365.1 Pseudomonadota bacterium
ATGCGCGTTGCAACCCGTCGATGCGGCCGCCTTAGACTAACCTCCTCTGTATGCTGAGCGGAACTGCCGTCAACCGCGCGCGCGGTGAACACCGGCGCTGCGCTCGCCCATACGACGTTGAGCAGACTATCCGTCTTCGGCGCCGCCACCGACTCGTCTTGTTGAATGCCGGCGTTAGCGAACAGATGCAGGCTTTTCCGCGCGCGTGTGCACGCCACATAGAACAATCGCTGCAATTCATTATGGCGACGCTGTCGTTCGCGTCGGGCAATCAAGCTATGCAACGGATCTGCAACATCTATCGTTCTTGGCGCTTTGGCCGAAATCAGCATCGCGTCGCTATCCGCATGCATCTCAAGATACAGTGCCTGTTGATCGTCGTTACGCGACGTTCGTTCGAGCGCTGGTAAAAACACATGATCGAACTCGAGACCTTTCGCCTTGAAGATGGTCATCGCGCTCACACCGCTACCATCACCAGGGCGATCAACCTTATGCTCGTCGAGCAAAGCCGGCAGCGCCGCAAGCTGATCCAGCTGACCATTGCGCTCGAACGTGGCCAATGTGTCGAAAAACAAATGCACGTTTGTGAGCGCTCCGGCGTTTTCAAGCTGTGCTGCGCCGCCGAGTCGATACCACAATGTCAACACACGCTGATGCAAAGGTTGCGTCGGAGCCGAGGCGATGGCCCGGGCATAGGCCGCGGAAAAGTGTTCGATGCGACGGCGCTCGTCTGCATCGACGATTGCATAAAACGCATCGCATGTGATTGCGTCGAAAATCGTTCGAGGTCGGGTCTCCGACGGTTGCGCATCTCGCCAAACAACTAACGCATCAATGCGCGCCAGTGACAACCCGATGAAAGGCGCACGCAACAAAGCGATCCACGCGATGTCATCGAGCGGATGCTGCAGTGCACGTGTCAGAGTCAGTGCATCAAGCACCTCCGGCAAATCAGTCAGACGATCCATTTCAACACCGGATACGCTGATACCAACTGTTTCCAATGCATTGAGCACTGGCTCAAGCGTGTTTCGGCTGCGTGCGAGAATCGCAATCGAGCTGTCTGGGTCACTCCTGCGTAACGACTCGACGGCAGTCACAAGGGCGTTGATATTGTCGGTTGGCGCGTCGAACGTCGGATACCACTTCACATCACCGCCCGATGATGCCAACGGCGCGGGCGTTGATGCACTGTAGCTGACACGCTCCAGACTCACATCAGTATCGTTACCGAGTACCATTGGAAACGTCGCGTTCACCCAATCAACAATGCCCGTATCAGAGCGAAAGTTGGTCTGCAATGTGAGCGGTGTTAGTGCAACGTCGCCGATGCCCTCTTGCCACGCTGTCAAAAACAAACTGACCTGCGCGCCACGAAAACGATAAATCGACTGCATCGGATCACCGACGCAGAACAGCGTGCGACCATCACCGGGCTCCCATCCCGCCGTCAGCGCATGCAGCAAGCGATACTGGGAGATCGACGTGTCCTGCATCTCATCGACCAATACATGCCGCAACTGGTAGTCCATCTGCAAGGCAAGCTCGGACACCTCGCCCACCTCTGAATTGCCCAACGCCATCAACGCGGCCGATGCCAACGACGGATAGTCGAGTTTGCCCGCAGCAGACATCAGACGCGATAGCTCAGCCGCTAACGCTGGAAGCAACGTTAACAAAGCATCAATATTCTCCCACTGAGTATCTGTGTACGTTGCATCCGGCAACAGTCGAACGCCGGATAGCGACTCCGCAAGACCATCGATCTCGGCAAGCGATGCGAGCAACTCAAGCATCGCTTCTTTGCGCGCTTTGTGTTTCGGCCCGAACCCAAGTTTTACGTTCACCGCTCGCCGCACTGCCGGCTTTCGGGTATCCGCAGTTACAACGAAGTGCGCAACCGTCCGCCACATCGGTAGGTCGCTAGCTCGAGAACCCGGCCACTTCGTCAGCGCCACCAAACCGTGCTTTATTCGCTCAGCCTCCGGTATCTCTTGCATTGCTGCGTTTACAAGATCGAGCAGCGCCGTCTGCGTCGCCGCATCAAAAAAGAGATGGGCTATACGTAATTCTGATTCAATGAGTGTCGCGAGCATACGCTCACTCTCGGCGCGCAACGCGTGCGGCGCAGTAGCGCGCGCGGCGAGCACCTTGGGTAACCACTGATCGCGCCTACCTAGCATCTGGATCAGTTCGCGACGCCATTGTGATGCGTTAGCATCGATATGTTCAAAAAACGTCGTTACCGCGTCCGCGACCGGCCCGCTCTCCGTTAACCAATCGAACAAGGCGTCGGCCGCGTCACCGTACATCGCGGTGACCTCAGCGCTCTCCAACAGATCGATACCTGCCGTACGCGCTTGGTAAGGGCGTCGTCGTGTCAGTCGGGTATTGAGGCCATCCACGGTCATGATGCTCAGCCGCATCGGCATTTGCGGTAACGCCCACCCCAACGCATCACTGCGCTCCAGCACAGCGCGAGCATCACGCATGATAGCCGCTTCGAAATCATTGCGACCGTGCTGCCCTGCCGCGGCATCATTCAACGCTTGCACAACCCGCGCGCGCATTTCATTTGCAGCTTTACGCGTAAATGTAATTGCAAGCACCTGCTCCGGTTGATCAACCGTCAACAGCAAGCGCAACAGCCGCTGTGTCAGTAAACCCGTCTTTCCCGAACCTGCCGGTGCCTGGACAATGCACGAGACACTGACATCCAACGCCTGCTCGCGAGCATCGGCATCTGTCAGCGCGTGCTTACTCACCATGCCGCCGACCATGGCAATGACCCCACCTGGTCCGGGACCGACCATACCCGTGAACGTGTGCCGGTTCTGATCGTCGGCGCTCCGCCCGAAGCGCTCGGGC
>JBCBZK010000077.1:0-15952 GCA_039815365.1 Pseudomonadota bacterium
CTTGAACCAGAACAATGGGCAATATTTTAAATTTGTTACTATCACGTAAGTCTCCTAATGTGTCTCAACGCGCCCTGTGATCGAGCGTAAATGGGGTCAAAAATGCGGGCATATTTGTCGCCCTCAGTAACCCATGCGACGCGCATCACCATTTGGTTGCAGCAAATGACGTTTTTTTTGAAAAAAGATCGAAAAAACTGCCAAAGACGTTGGTTTAGAGGCGTGTTTTTGGCGCAAAGCCTTGTTGGTGCTGTTGTTTTTGGCAGCCTGCAGGCCTGGGCGGATGATGTTGTCTTTGCCGATTCGCGTTTGACACAGTGCGTGAGCGCAGCTGTGAGCGCGGCGAGCGTCGAGAGCGCCGTGGACCTGACGACGCTATCCTGCAATGCAAAGGGCATTGACGACGCAACAGGCATTGAGCAGTTGGTGAAACTCGAGAAGCTCGCGTTGTTCGGCAACCAGCTTTCCACGATTGATCTTCGGCAGCTGACAGCTCTTAAGGAGCTGAACCTTGCCAACAATCAGCTGACTCGCATTGATGTATCCAACAACAGCGCACTGCAGGTGCTGTATCTGTTTGGCAACCAGCTCGTCTCGCTTGACCTGCAACAAACGCCCGCGCTGTCGAAAATCAAAGCCGAAAAAAATCGGCTGCTAGTGGTCAATTTCGGCGCGCAACCTAAACTTGAACGGATCTACCTGTTTGACAACAAGATGGAAGACATCAAGATCGATGGTCTAACAGCGCTCCGCTTTATTGATGTACGCAGTAACCCGATGCCCGACGAAGTCTACGACTATCTCGACGCGTTCAGCGGCGTCAAAGCCTCGCACGACGGCAATACCGAGGACTGGGAATAGACCGAACGGTGTCAGCGTTGTTGAATTATCGCGATCAGTTGATCAAGCACTGCATCATTAGCGCCGGCCACAATCGGAGTGGCAATCAACACATCGGGAGTGACGCCATGTGTGTCGGTCCGTCCTGATGGTCTAATAATGTGTGCCTTCGGAAAGCCAACGCGGATACCTGTTTTGGGTAGCGTGAAGTGCTCCATGGCACCAAACGTGGTTGCCATGTCGGTGGTCTTTTCGCCCGCAACTACGCCCCAGCGATAGTCCTGAACCATAGCGGCCACGTTCACGGCGTTTGAATAGGAATGTCGATCAACCAATACATACACGTCGCCTTCAAACCGCACGCCGTCGCGCGGCTGTGAGTACGGCAAATCAAACTCGGCGATTTGACCTCGCTCAGTCTTCTCATAAAATGCCGCGAGCTGAGCGGATGTGGACGCCGCCGCATCAGGCTGTGCATCAATCCGAGCTTGATTCGAGGCTGCTGCTGCGTCGCTCGAGCGAATCAAGAACTGTGAGGCAAACCGAAACGGCTTATCGGCAACCCAGGCAAGCAGGTGATCGCTAAATGAATTATCTCCGCCGGGATTGTTGCGAAGATCAATCACTAATGCGGTAGCGTCGTTCTTGATGAAATCCTCAAACGCCGCATCAACAAAGGTTGCGTACGCGTTGTTGTCCCAAAGGTTCTCAGCATCCTCTACGTTATAGAATGGACCTGAACGCAAATAGGCAATCTTGTCCGTTAACATTCGATACGATCGTGATGAGGCATCCAAACTAAACGCGTCGTTACTGCTATCGCCAGCAGCTGCAATATCCGCGCGTGTAAGCCCGGGAACGCGGACATCGTGCCGCTTATCGCCCCGCGACATAACGCTCAGCGTATAGGACGGTTGCTCTCCAAGCTCCACCCAAAGGTAAACCGGAAACCAGAACTCCAATAGTGAATGCGCGATATACGGCGTGTCGGCAGAAATGTGTGCGCTGGTGCGTTCTAGCCACTCGACCATTGACACGTCGTTTATCGCGAGAATTTCATCGCCCGGCTGTATAGCATCAATTCCGGAGTAGTCTTCGCCAATGTAAGTGCGCCCATCGACGATTCGCGGATAAATCGGAAAGGCAAGGCCGCCCGACTCTCGATAATTGCTGTAGACATCGGTTGCGAACGCGATGTTGGCATGGGCGACATTGCCGTAGGCGACAAACCTCTGGAATTCGAGTGTCAGCTCCCAACGCTCGATCGGCTGGTTGAATCGTTTCTTAATCTGAGCGAATCGAGTGTCAAAATCCTTCTTCGAGCGATGGGCATAAAGATCAACATGCGACGCTTTCAGACCCTCATACAAAGCGTCGAAATCCGCCTGAGCGTCCTTCGCCGCAATCGGCGCAGACCCGTCGACAGACGGGTCTGCGATTGCCAGAGTCAATCCGGTGATCAACAAGAATCCGGTGATTAGTAAAACACGTGTAACGTAGTGCATGTGGGGCGCGCCTTGTTCATTGCTGGGCGGTCACTGTGCAAGACTCACCGGCAATGAACCATGTTGAAAAGCACCTGAATTCCTGACGAAAACCTGACGATATAGAAATTGCGACGCGATTGGGCCACAGTTGCGCCTATGAGCGAGCAATCTACCAATAACACGCCGAAGCCGTTAACAGCGCCGTTCGACGTTGGCGATTGGCGCGTCGATCCGTCGACCAATACGGTATCCCGGGATAACGCTAGCATCAGCGTGGAGCCGAAAGTCATGGACTTGCTCGCGTTGCTCGCCGCGGCACCTATGCATACGTTTTCCCGGCAAACGCTCGACGACGCGTTGTGGCCAAATGTCGTCGTCGGTGAAAATACGTTGGCGCGATCAATATCGAAATTGCGGCGAGCGCTCGGTGATTCACCAACCACACCAACATTTGTGGAGACAATCCCAAAGCGCGGCTATCGATTGATCGCGCCGGTGTCATCTGTATCGCATGATCAGGCATGCCGACCGGATGCGGTCACGCCTGCTACAACATGGACTCGGCGAGTCTTGCTAGGTGCAATTGTGAGCATCCTCGCGGCAGTTGCGTTCGTCGCGTTGCAGCCTATCCGGCTGACAACATCAAACCCGACGCCTGCAGCGGTTAGAACAGAGCGAGCGCACGACTTATATATGGCGTTTACCCGCGCGAAGAATGAGGCGGCGATCCAACTGTATGAAGAGGCACTGGTCATTGATCCGAGCTTCGCGCCAGCACAAGCCGGACTGGCGAACGCACTGGTGCAACGCGTCGTGCGGTGGCAGACGCCACCGGGTAGTGAGCCGTCGGCAACAACTCTGACGGATGCGTTGGCGGATGGCATCACAAGCAATGGCGACGCATCAAACGTCCTGATTCGAGCCGTCGCGCTGGGCGAGCGCGCTGTGCGACTTGCACCGGACGATGCGGATGCATTGAAAGCACTTGGCTTTGCCTACTCAGCCCAAGGTAATTTGGATCAAGCGCGCAGTGTCTATGCGCGCGCCATTGATCTTGATGCGGACGCGTGGGAAGTCATGATTAATCTTGGTGAACTGGACAGCATCGACGGCGATGATCTCGCGGCACTCGAGTGGTATCAACGCGCTTATGCTGCGATGGATCGAATGTACAGCGAGGAGCCGCAACGTGTTGGGCAATGGCGCGCGCCGTTAGGTGTCGTGATCGGGCAAGCCCACGAGGCGCGTGATGATGCAGCAGCGGCCGAGCGTTGGTACCGACGGGTGCTCGAACAAGCGCCGCTGGAGCCGGAAGCAACGCTGCGGTTAATCCGGGTTTTGCGACTGAGCGGTGCGCAGTCGGAGGCGACACAACTGTGTGATGCGTTGAATGCGCGGGTCGGCGAGTTCGAGCAGTGTACGTTGTGAACACGTTGCAGCCTTGCGCGCTTCAGCGCCCGGCATAGACCAGCTCGCGTAATTGGAGAAACGGCGCGCGCGTCGTTCAAGAATCCTTTCGTATTGTCGATACGCTACGAATGGCGACCGAACCAAAGCTGGCCAGAGTCGAGCGTACCTGCCTTGATCTGATGTTCGAACAGACACGCGCGGCCTGGATGTCGAACGCGTTTTGTTTCCTGCTGATTTGGCTCGCCTTCTGGGACAACGCGAGCCTTTTTTGGTTAACAGCCTGGACAACCGCCGGGGTCGTGATGATGGCGATTCGCGAAGTGCAATCACGCCGCTACGCGAGCCTTCGAGATCAACCAATCAACATCAGCGCCTGGACGCGATGGCTCGAGTTCTCATTGCTACTCAACGGCAGCCTCTGGGGCATCGGCTGTGCGGCGCTGACATTAGTCGCAACACCCTACCAATGGCCTGTGATCATTCTGATTGCCGGCGGCCTGCAAACAGGCAGCGTATTGGCGAGCAGCTACCTGATGCGCGCGTTTACCTGTTTCTCTCTGCCATTATTTCTGTTCACGCTCATCGCGTTCATGGTGCTGGGTTTTGGCGGCCAACCTGCCTTGCTCGTCACGGCGGCGCTACTTGCCGTTTGGTCGCTGTTTATTTTTATGTGCGCCGTGCGATTCTCGAAACACTACCGACGGTCCGTTGGCTATGCTTTTGACAATCTCGACCTTGCCGAATCGTTGGAGTCAAAATATCAGGAAAATGAGGAACTCAATCGGTCGCTACACCACCGCATTGAGGAACTCAAATCAACACAGCGGCAGCTCCTTTTGGAGAAAGGCCGCTCTGACGGACTCGTGGATCAACTTCGAGTTCTGTCGCTTACCGATGGTTTGACAGGCCTGGGCAACAGACGCTCGTTTAACGAGAACTTGCGTAGCGAGTGGCAGCGCGCAATGCGTAACGATCAACCAATGACGCTCATCATCGCGGACGTAGATCACTTCAAAGCCTATAACGATCGATATGGGCACCAGAAGGGGGACGACTGTCTCGTGCAGATAGCCGGCGTGCTTGCTGCTGCATCAAAACGCGAGGGCGAATGGGCGGCACGTTATGGCGGTGAAGAATTTGCACTCATTCTCGCCAATACGACTCTCGAAGCAGGAACGGCTGCCGCAGAACGTATTCGAAAAAACGTACTAGCTTGTGCGATTGAGCATAAGGCGTCGCGCACCGGATCATTGGTGAGCTTGAGTCTTGGCGTTGCGGCCATCGGTTTGGATGACTGTCTTGATCCGGAATCGTTACTGGCTTGCGCGGACGAAGCACTCTATGCAGCAAAAGAACAAGGGCGCAATCAGGCTGTCGCTGCCTCAGGCATGGATAAGGAACGCAGCGAATCGCATATCGTGCGCCTTAACCAAATTTAAACGATCGGCTAGTAAGTGCTCACGCCAATGTGCAATCAAGTCGTCGAAGCGACGGAAAAACTCTGCCGTCTCTTGCAGGTCATAGGTGTACTGATAATACGAATGTTGCACGGTCAATAACGGTCGATAATTGCTGTTATGGGATTCGCGGGCTGTCTCCATGCATTTCAACCAACCCCATCGGGTTTCCGGATACGTCTCGAAACAGCCCTAATACCGCGACACCCGGCACCTCAAACCGTGGCGCATCGATCGTGCCGCCTGCTTGCTCTACCCGCGAGAGCATCTCGGCAACGTCGGTCACACCGATATAGATGCGCTTCTCGGCCGGGTCCTTGCGAATCGCCGCGTGTAGTGGCGACGTGACCGATACAGAGAACTGACCTGTCAAGTCAGTCTCCCAGCCAAAGAGCGTCGAATAAAACGCTTTGAGGGCTGAATCATCCGGCCCGGCAATATCGAAAAATACAATAGGATGTTGCATCGTGACTCTCGCTTCCAGCTGATGACTTGCGATCGTTATTTTTTATTCTTGGGGTCCCAGTTCATCGGCTCCCACAGTTCGATCTTGTTACCTTCCGGATCCATCAACCACGCGAATATGCCATTCTCGTGATACTCCGGGCCTTTCAATATATCCACCTCAGCAGCGATAAGCTGCTTCACCATCAACTCCAGATCATCGACCCGATAGTTAATCATGAACTGAGACTGACTCGGCGAAAACCACTCACTGTCTTTGTCATCAACGTGCCAAACCGTGGTGCCACCATCCTCGGCGGTATCCTCGGACCACGTGATGATCGCTGCCCCGAAATCTTCGATCTTGATGCCAAGGTGTTTTTCATACCAGGCCGATAGCGCTTTGCCATCGCCTTTAGACAAGAAAAATACACCGCCAATTCCCGTCACTTTCGCCATGGTCTTTTCGTCCTTTCGGTCGTCCGCAAATGCCTGCTGTATGAACGCCACTGAACCAATAGTCGCAAGCACAGTAAGACACAACGTCTTTGCAAAGGTGTTCATTGTGATCCCCTTTTATCGTGGTTGGTTTTGCACGCCGAGCTGAGCATTGCCGTAGCTATGATCAATCACGGCCGGTTAGTCGTCATAAAGATCCGACACAGCGACAACCTCCGCCGAGGCAGCCTAATTCTCAAGGTTTCGCCAAAGATCGTAGCGAATACAAGAAAAAATGCATCAACCGAAAGGTTGATTCAACCGTTTTTGGGCGCGCTAATGGCCGTCAGGGGATCATTTTCAGAGATCGAGCTTTCTCGACGGCGTGCATTCGACGGGAGACCCCGAGCTTTTGATAAAGATGCACCAGATGGGATTTGACGGTGCTGACGGAGATATAGAGCCGGTTCGCAATCTCTTGGTTGCTGCCGCCATGACTCAGCAACTCAAGGACTTCGAGTTCTCTGGCCGACAGTCCAAGTGTGGCGACCGCTTGAGTATTCAGTGTGAACGACTGATCAGACCGCTTGGCGCTCAAATTGACGCCAATCCAGACACCCATACCAGTGAACAGCGTACCGAGGACAGCGACGTAGATTTCTGTCGAGAATGAATTTATTGAATGGTGAAATTCAATCCAACGGTAGGCGTATATGGTCATAGCCATCGCCAATCCGTTGAGCACTATTGCTTTATGGTTAGCCGATACACGCACTGCTGACGCTCCTCTCACGTTGTTGCGCTTGAGTGTAGCGCAAAACGTGAGCGCGTCTTTTTCTCGGCACGAACTTGACGGCGTACTCGCGCCACGGGATTGAGAAATTCCCCACTGATATACTCATTTGAAGCGACGATTGGGATGCCATGAATAGAAACATCAGAATGAAACGCCTGGTGGCCGCGTTGGTCTTTCTCCTACTGATCCCTGACGTTAACGCTTACGAGCCTGATCTTGAATTGCGTAAGTCGTTATCAAAAGAGATCAAGCGCGAATTGATCGCTGCGACACCTCGCGAGCAACGCCTCTCGGTGCGACTCGGTTTTTCAACCAAGGGCGCGTTCCGCGACTATGAACGAATCGCGAAACAAGCCGGTTACCCGCCGTACGATGACTGCAGTATTGCGACTTTCGTTGCTGTCACGAATTGGCAGATCATCAAGGGTCACGACATGGCAGCGACCGACATTGCGGCATTGGTGAGGCAGTGCCAAGCCTCAGATGTGACGATACTCTTCCCGAAACCCATTCCGCAGGACATTGGTGATCGCGAAATCCTGCGTGGCATGTGGCAGCGAAATTTACAGTTCGTCGGTAAGAATCTGAAAGACGATGCGCTACAGATTTTTGTCGCGTCAAATGCGGCGGATAAGTTCTCCGATCACTACGGCAACCCGTCGGAATGGCATATAACAGAGAACGGTTTCGAACCGGTCGCGGCATCCGTCGCTAGTGACAATACGCCAAGCACCACTGGCACGTCGAATCCAACGGCAAATCCGACGCCGCAACCGAAGCCGCAACCGGCGCCGCCAGCTCCCACCGCAGCAACCAACACCAATCTTGATCGTATCGCGCTACGAACAGTGACGCGTTACGGGATCTCGGGTGTCTACGTCGAAAACGAAACGTACATGATGCTCAAAGACGGCTCGATCATGCGTAACTTCTCAGAGAATCCCTACACGATGAACGTCGAGGCGTCGAGACGCCAGGAAGCCGATGACTGGGGGCGCTGGCAAGCACGCGGAGATCAGCTGGTGGTGACATGGCGCGGCGATGAACCGGACGTATGGAAGAAGTGGTTTACGACACGACCGGCAACGAAGGGGCAGACCATTCAGGGACGCTTCCAGTCAGCAGACGGTTTTGGTGGCGGGCGCGTCGCGAACTTCAATACCGTTGCGTTCACAGCCGACGGTCGTTTCAGTTGGGCGACGTTGAAAGGCGGCAGCACTGGCGGTTGGCTACCGGCGTACAGCGATAAGCGGCGCGCGGGTCGCTACACGCTGAACGGTTACTCAATCACGTTGACTTACAACGACGGTAACGTTGAGCAATATGCCTTTTGTTGGTATCCGAAAGACAACGAACATTTTGTGATCGGCTCGAACCACTTTACGATGTTAGATTAGTCGGTTGAGTTTCAACATGACTGCTCGCGGAACGTAGATCGCTTTATAACGCTTTTACGTGATCAACCACGCTCCAATTCAATAAAGCGTTCATTCCCATACAGCGCCCGAACAATCTCAAACACAACGTCAAAGCCTGCGTTGCCATTGGTTGCAACGACAATCCCCATATCGCGTTCCGGTGAAAACAGCGCTATCGATTTTTCGCCCCAATTAGATCCTGTGTGAGCGAACACCGTATGGTCTTCGTAATGATAAATGTACCAGCTGAGTCCAAAACCCATACGCGGCGGACAGATGGCTAGGGGCGTTTTATCCGGTCCACAGTTGGTTGAAACACCATCCTCGCGAATGTTCACGCGCTCCGCGGCTACCGCTTCAGAGATCCCGGCGTCACTCATCACGGCAAGCATGAACCGCGCATAGTCCTGCGTTGTAGTCCGCAGTCCGTTTGCACCGGATGCACGGATCGGTGTCCAGGCTTGAAACCAGTCACCATTGGATTTCGTCCTGTCGGCGGCGCGCGCCAACAAGACATCGTCATGCACGAGGAACGTGTCGTGCATTTGCAGCTCGTCGAACAGTACGTCGCGCGCAAGCACTTCAAAGGGCTTACGGAATTTTCGTTCGAGGAAACGCACAAGGTAATCGAAACCCTCGCCGGAATAACGCGTGTCGTCGCCAGGTTCAAAGCCAAACCGCAAGATGCCATCGTCGGCAGAACGCCAGTTAGGAAAACCGCCTTGATGCTGCAACAAGATTCGAGGCGTCAACTGCTTGCGGCGCTCATCATTCCGAACGTTAGGGTCTGACCAATACTTATGGATTGGTTCATCCAGCGTCATCTTGCCTTGTGACACCAAACGCAAAACGACTTCTGCGACCACCGGTTTGGTCAAGGATGCCAGGCCGAACAACGTATCCGCATCCGCCGACTTCGTCTCGGCGTGTTGGCCATGGACTTGCGTCCAGGCGATACGGCCGCCGCTAATGTAGGTGACCGATGCGGCTGGCACTTGATACCGCGCTAGCCATTTGGGAATGTCTTTCGCCAGTCTTTGGTATTGCTGATCGGATGCTTCGCCAGAGTATGACGCCGGTGACAGGCTTTCCGAACCCTGATTTGCACCATCGATATTCAATAACGCTCGCCCGCCATCGAGGAGCTGCGTTGTCACGACATCGAGCGCGCCAGCTTTAACTTCAAGCGTGCCCTCGCCGACGATTTCTACATCGAGGTTATCAGCGTGCATAGCATCAATCACTAATGCGCTAACGCCGAAGAGACGAACCGAAAAATCTGCGTTTACAGTGCGGATGGCGCTGTGGCTCGCCCCCATAGCAGTGATCGACGACGGGCCGAGTAGGCTAGCGGCACTCAGTCTCGCCGCACCGCGCGTGTGCGCATCCAGTGCACCAACGACATTGCCAACACGTACAACGCTGGCACCCATAGCGTTGACGTGCGCGTTGCCCGCGATAGATCCGGTGGTGACGGCCATTTTCTCGACAGCATCAATGTCGATATCACCACTTACAGATGACAAGGCAATGTGGCCGCAACCATCGGCGCGCAGTGACCCGCCACGCGATGGTGCAACTCTGGCCATCACAGAGCCGAGGAATTCCAGATCGAAGGTCTCGGGAACACGAATGGTAGCCGCAGCCATTGGCGCTGCTTGAGTGACCCAACCTCGACAGTCAATCACGGATGACGCAGTGCTAATAGTGAGGCGGTCATCGACGATTGCCGCTTGGAAACTGTCGTGGCCATAGCGCTCAATAGCAATGTTGCTGCGCGCTTCAGGAACGATATTGACGCGTAGCCCACTGGTAATAGTGAGTGCTCGAGCGTTGTAGTGCTCGAGCTGTACTTGTGCTGAGGACGCCGGCAGGAGCGCCGCGCTGTCGTTTCGGTCCGGGGCAATGATATGGGCGTGCGTTGTCTGGACGATAGCAACGGCGGCGAGCGTAACGGTAGCGTTCACAACAAAGCCAACACGACCGCGAAGCGTTGCGAGCGGCGGCCGCGTCAACGCCCGCACGCGAGTGACGAGCGGATGTTGGGACGTCCACTGACACGCCAACGTGCGTGTTGACTGGTGAAGCGACTGAGCATGCAAAAGCGTTTCGGCGTAACGCAACGCGCCGTGACCGTGATGGCGCAGAACACTTTCATCGCAGGCGAGCTCCTGGTCGGTTCGCAGCATGCGTGCAGCGACATAGCTCAGTGGGTTAAACCAGAAGAGACAAACCAGTAGAGCGGATAATGCGTTCACCAAAGGATCTCGAGCCTGCCGATGAGCGTGTTCGTGATCAAGAATGATGCGCTGCTGTTCCTGTGAATAAGCGTCGTGGAAATTTTGCGGAATAATGATTTTGGATTTGATCACACCAAGCAGCATCGGTCCGAGCGTGCTGTGCGACATAGCAAAGACGCGCGGATCGCTGGTTGGCGTGAGTTCGCCGCAGCGTCGACGTAGCTGACGGTCGCGTTGCCAGAGGCGGACTACTGACGCAATAAAACCGATGAACCAACACCAAACGCATATGTGAACAAGCGTCGGCGATAGCGCGGCAAGTGCGGTTGGCAAAGCGCTGGCTTGAGCATTGGTAGCATGCACCAGCAGGTCTGTGATTGATGTTTTGGCGCTGTCGATGTCCAGCGGCGCTGACAGCATCGGTTCCGGTGTCATAGCAATGTCGGTGACCAACCAAGTGATGAGCGAAACAGGTAACAGGAGCCACAATGCATACGTGAATTGGGCGCCACATCCGCGGCGCAAGAGAGGTCGGATGGGCAGGAAGATCACGATCACTACGGAGAACACAGCTGCCGTGGTGAGAATATGGGCGAGAGGCTCAGTCATCGTTCTCAAGCCGTGTGATGATTTCCTGCAAGGCATCGATGTCTTTGCGGCTCAGAGGTTCATGCTGAGAGAAATGACTCACCATTGCCGGTAAGTCACCGCCGAATACGCGATCGAGAAAGCCTTTGCTCTGATCGCTTAAGTAGTCGTCGCGGCTGATGAGCGGGCTATAGAGAAATTTTTGACCGTCACGGGCTGCGTGGATTGCCTGTTTTTTGAGTAGACGGTTCAGCAGGGTTTTTACCGTGGCCTGACTCCAGTCCACAGTGGGCGCGAGACACTCAAACACCTGCTGGGCGGTGAGCGGGTTGGATTCCCAGAGCGCCTCCATAACTTGAGATTCAGCAAGACTAATAGCCATCAACTTTCCGTTTACACGTGTAATCAGCAATAGAGATTACACGTGTAAACGGAAAAGTCAATGCGTTCGCTGATGATGACATCGGAGCTGACGCATGCAGATCGGGCTAAGGTGCTTTTCGTGTTCTACCGGCGAGAAAGACCGCCAACAGGGCAACGGCAGCAGGCGCAGCCTGAGTCAACAAAATTGTCCCTTTCGCGGTCGCGGCTCCGAATATGCCGGCCACGATGACGCAGCACAAGAAGAACACTTTGATATCGAACCGGTCTGTGACGAGACCCCAGATAAGACCGGCCGCGAGGAAGCCATTGTACAAACCCTGATTCATCGCCAGGACGGCAGAGTCGGCTGATTGAACAGCCGTCATCCCAAAGATTTTTCTGCCTACCGGATGATCCCAATAGAACATTTCTAACACTAGAATGCCCAGATGAGACAACGCAACAAAGGCCACAAGGGTGACGGCGAGTAACTTCATGAAAATTCCTCTCGACTGAATGCTTACTGTTACTTTGCAGTCTACTGCTTCGCGTAGCCAAAAAGAGGAGCGGGTCTACGTGCTCCCTATTGATGGAATCCCCTGCTGAATAGAGAACTCTACCAATAACTGCAATTGCTATTCGGGGAGAATACACAGGCTTCAACGGCAAACACAGTAACCGCTTCTGATGCAAAAACGCCTCCGCCAGCACTGGCTGACGGAGGCGAGCTCTTAAGCCTCTGCAGCGAGGCTGGTTACATGAAATGGTAGAACACCAGAGGCGCTGCCATCCATAGCAGTCCTTTGACGAAGAAGAACGTAAACCCTATCGCACCAAACCGCTTGATCCATGCGCTTGAGCGTTCGTTCGCGCTGGCCGTGACGGCGCTCATTCGCCTGTCCTCGCAACAGTGACGTTGAGTGGTCGCTGTATCAACCGACGCAACGATGGCACGAGCATTGGCACGCGTTTTTTGTAAGCGCTGTATTCTGGATGTGCGTTGGCGAGATCGCGCTCCTCGAGTTGGATGCCGATCAACATATACACGCTGCAACCCAATGCAAACGCCAGATGCGCCACCGTCATCACGGGCGTGGACCACACAATGAAGAACCAACCAACGTATAAGGGGTGGCGCACGATACGGTAGAGAATCGGCTGGACAAATTTGAGGGGCGTGGTGGGCTCACCGCGAAACGCCTGCCAGCTCTGACGCAGGCCGAACAGATCAAAATGGTTGATGGCAAAGCTGCTGTAGAACACCAGTAGCCAGCCGACGGCAAAGCAGCTATAGGCGATCCATTGGCCAACCGGCGAACCTACTGACCAGATGACGCCACCCATGGGTTCCCACAACGCAAACAGCAGTGCAAGCGCCAGACTGGACACCAGAACGTAGGTGCTGCGTTCGGCCGCTTCAGGGATCCAGCGCGTGATCCAGCGCTTGAAAAACGGTCGCGCCATCACGCTGTGCTGTACCGCGAACACGCCAAGTAGCAACGTGTTGATAAACAGGGCGGTGCCAAAGGGCGCTTGCGGCACCGAATCGATTGATTTTGGTACGATGATGTTGCCAATAAAGCCGACGGCGTAAAGGAATGTAGCGAAAAACAGTGCATAGCTGATCGCGCCGTAGAGAAGAATAGAGAGACGTTTCATTGCAGTTCCTTGATCGTAGTAGTTTCTGTTAAGTTGTTGAAATAAAAGCACTCGTTGAGCGTGGCGGCAGTATGGGCGGGCATTGCCGATCAGTCATGACCATCGCCTGACCATGTTGTGACGGTGCGATGACCGATGGATTTGGGGGGACAAGACATGGCATCTGATGCCGAAACGGTGTTTCGGTTTGGGACCTGCGTCCTAGATCTGGAAAGCCGCAAGCTCACGCGAAATGACGAGGTTGTTGCGCTGCAACCGCGCGTGTTTGATCTATTGGTGTTCCTGATCGCGCAGCGCGATCGAGCTGTCGACAAGCACGCGATTCAGGATGCCGTGTGGCGGCCGGCTATTGTTTCGGAGACGGCTTTGACGCGCGCAATCATGAAGGCGCGTCGCGCCGTGGGCGATGATGCTGATCAGCAGTCTGTGATTCGTACCGTGCACGGGCATGGCTATCAGTTCGTCGCCACGCTGGATCATGCGCAAGCATCATCATCGACATCGCCCGTTTCCGGGCAAGCGCCGAAAACTGACAGCCGCGAACGGCGTAAATTAGCAGCCCCTGCCAAGGCGTTAGCCGCGCTCGCTGCGTTGGTGTTGATCGCTGGGCTTGTGTGGGTCGGCATGGTCTTGCAACGCCAAACGGTGCCAACGGATACGGTGCGTATTGCTGTGCTGCCCGTCGTCAATGCAACGGGTGATTCTGACTACGATTACACCTCGCTGGGCTTTATGGGTCTTACTAACGACCTGTTAGCCGATGTGACTGACTTTGAGTTAGTCAACGCGGCGGACGTGCTGACGTTTATCAAAAACAACGATTGGGATGGAGATATTTCGTCGCCAAAGGGTCTTGAAGCCGCGATGCAGCTGCGTGCTGCTTTTGGTGCCAGCCATGTACTCGTCTCTCAGCTTGAGGCGAATCCGGGCGGATTACGTTTGAGTTATGCATTGCAGAGTCAATCAAACTTGCGCGATGAGACAACGATGGTGTCGGATGATAGCGTGACGCTGGTTCGCGGAATGGTGCGCGGGGTCGCAACGTTGCTCAGCGATCGTCGACATGTCCTCGCTGACAATCAAACCCTGGTAGATGATGATCCTTTTATCAACGAAGCTTATGCACGCGCCATCAGTGTTGCGCTCGAGGGGCGCTGCGCTGAGGCTATTCCCTTGTTTGATGTGGTGTTGACGCGCAGTCCGCAAATCGTGCGAGCGCGACTCGAACGCGCCGGGTGTCTGTATCGGCTCGGTGCATCAACAGAAGCAGAGTCGGCCTATCGCGCCTTGTTGCAACGGGATGACGTTCTGGAAAGCGACTACCTGAGCGCGACGGCCTATCGTGGACTTGGAAAAGTGCTACATGTCGCAGGGCGACGTGATGAAGCTGGCGGTTTCTATCAACAAGCGCTCGCAATTGCTGAGGGCGCGGCAGACAAAGCGACCATTGGGCCTGTATTGATTTCAATGGCGATTCTCGCAAAAGATCGGCGGGATTTTGATGAGGCTAAATCGCTTCTAGCTCGCGCCACGCTGATTTACCGTCAACTGGAATGGTCAACGTTACCCGGATCGATATTCTCCACGCAGGCGAATATTGCGATGAACACCGGCGAACTTGACGCTGCCGAGCAATACCTGAACGATGCGCTCGCGAGTTTCCGCGGCGTTGGTGATCGTCGCAATGAAGCGATGATGCTCAACAACTTCGGTTACCTGCGACGTTTGCAAGGCAGATTCGAGGATGCGGAGCCGCTGCATTTGCAATCACTTGCGATACGGCGCCACATTGATGATCATGTCGGGCAAGGTCGAATCCTCGGTATGTTATCGACGCTGTATGTGCGTGAGGGCCGCCTGGACGATGCCCGGGACGCGGCAATTCAGGCTGTCGAGATTGCGCGAGCTGCGGATGACATGCTTTTTTTGGGCACGGGTTTCGCGCAGCTTGGCGCCGCCGAGCGTGCTTCGGGTAATTTGACGGCAGCGACCCAGGCTTACGAAGAATCCAACGCGGCATTCACTCAGATTGATGATGTGTCGCGCGCAGCTCAAGTGCAGCTGAGGCTCGCAGATATTGATGTGTTGCGCGGCGAAGAGTCACGCGCCGATCAACGCATCGCTAATGTATTGTCCGTGTCGATGGCAAACGATTTGCCAGAGCCCGCCATTGAAGCCCTGTTACGCCAGGGTGATTCGTTTCGGCGCCAGTCGCAAAATCAGGATGCGATCGCAACTTATGAGCAGGCATTGATGATGGTTGACGAGAGCGGGGTCGTGACACCGCGAACGGTGTTGGCGATGAAACTGGCAGCGCTCTATCTTGATACTGGTGATATTCGATCTGCTGAATCGATGCTAGGTCATATCGTTGAACAAGAGCAAACAGCAGATACGCTAAAGATTCGCGCGCGCTATGCGTCACAGGTTGGCGAGCGGTCAGAGGCTGTTTCACTCATGCAGCAAGCCAAAAAACACCCAGTAGGTGACTGGTCGGATAGCGATGAGCAATTGCTTCGTGACTACATGAAAGTCACAGCGCTCGGCAATGCGACGCAAGACGATTAAGCGACTGCGGCGAAGTATCCGTTGCATTAGCGACGGGTTTCACGTGCCGTCTCGTTTTTCGATGATACGTCTGGGGAGTTTTCCTCTAACCGCAGTTTTACCGTCCTTGAAGAACGAAAATCGGTTCGATCCTTGTCTATCTGTTCACGAACGAAATATCAGCCGAAGAATTGGCCGTTATCCATCTGACAACAAACGCTCGCCTTGTATTGAGAATACGATTCATTTAAAGACCGATAGAGTA
>JBCBZK010000066.1:0-18590 GCA_039815365.1 Pseudomonadota bacterium
CAAGCTGGATTTGGGCGAGCTGCTTGAGATCGTAAGTGCATTCTATTCACAACTTGACGGCGCCGACACGACTATTCAGCAAGCGATTGATATTCCTGATATTGATGCGCTCGATGATGTCTACGCTGATGCGGATCACAGCCAAACCCACACCTTCGCCGCAACGATGAATTCCACTTCGGGCATCCGTGAGCGCTTTCGCGGGCTCGAGGATGACGGGCTACGCGCGGTGTTGGACAACGTCGCTGATATGGTTGTCACCGTTGACGCTGAGGGTGTTATTCAGTTCGCTAACCGCATGGCGGTGCAGTTCTTCGCCCCCGAGCGGCGGTCGTTGACGGATTGCTTGCTGGGGGATTACTTGCCCGGCGCATCCCCGACGATGGGTGGGGTGCAACAGTTTTTGACACCGTTTGTTGCGGAGCTTGATAGCACCAATCCGAATTTGTGCGGCGGCGAACTGACCGGCCGGCACCCGAATGGCGAGAGTTTTCGCGTCGAGCTAACGGCCAGTCGTCTGAAGCGTATGGACGCCGGCGACTTTGTTATTTGTATGCGCGATGTTTCTGTGCGCGCGGCCGCCGAGTCGGCGCTCAAAGAAAACGAAGAGCGCTACCGGGCTTTGGTGGAGCATGCACCTGAAGCGATTTTGGTATTCGACGTCGACAGCAACAACTTTGTTGATGCCAATGAAAACGCCAGCGAACTGTTCAATCTGTCGCGCAGGCGTTTGCTTGCCAGCGGGTTCTTTGGGCTTCGCGCTGCCAACGGTGAAGCGAAGACCAACGATCACAAACGCATTGAGGCATTCTTACAGCGCGCCTTGAATGGCGACCAGCCGGTATTCGAGTGGTTGTACCGCGACCGCAATGGCGATGAATTGCCATGCGAGGTGCGACTGAGCCGGATGCCCGCGGTAGATCGTTCATTGGTGCGTGTCAGCGTGCACAGCATTGCGACGCGCAAGCAGCGCGAGCTGATCGACTACAGCGAGAAAAAACTGCTTGAGATGATTGCGAGTGGCGTGCCTTTGAAGAAAGTGCTGCGCGCGATCTGCCGAACTGCTGAGCGTGTCATTTCGAATGCGCGCGCTGCAGTGATGATTTCCGATACTGCTGGCGTTGCGTTAGAGCTCGTTTGTGCGCCGGCATTCAACGAAGCGACACGGCGCGGGTTAAAGTCAGTACCGCTCGACATGCCAAGGCTGTCTTCCGGAGTTGCCGTAGCAACCCGCAAACCTGTAATCATGGCGAACGTGCTGGCGCACCACGCGTGGCAGGATTTTGAGTCGGTTGCTGTGAAATCGAACATTGCCGCTGCTTGGTCTTTCCCGTTGTTTTTGTCGGACGGGCAGGCAACCGGCACGGTGGATATCTATTTGTCCGACCAGCGTGAACCCACAACAGATGAGTTTGACTGGCTGAGCGGCGTCGCACGCCTGGCTGGTATCGCGGTCGCACGTGAGCGTTCGCGCGAAGCGTTGTCCCAGAGCGAGGGGCGCTTCCGCAGTCTCTTTGAAAACGTTGTTGAAGGCGTCTACATATCGACACGCAGCGGCACGTTGATCGCAGCGAATCCTGCGATGGTCGATATGCTTGGCTATGACGACGAGACCGAGCTACTCGTCAAGGCGCGCCGTGATTCGGTGTATCACAGCCAGACTGACGCACAACGTTTCTCCAGCGCTATCGACGATGCCGGTGAGATTCGCAACTTCGAGGCTGTGATGATCCGCAAGGATGGCAAACGCGTTGACGTTGTCGAGAACGCGCGCGCTGTTACTTACACAGACGGGGAAACTTACGTCGAAGGCACAATCTCCGACATTACAGCGCGCAAACAAGCCGAAGCGCGGATTTTCTCCGAGAAAGAGCGGGCCGAAATCACCCTGAAATCGATTGGCGATGGCGTGATCACAACGGATGCCGCCGGCTGCGTTGAATACATGAATCCGGTCGCTGAGGCGCTGACTGGCTGGAGCTTGCGTGCTGCATCCGGGCAGGCGGTCGAAGACGTGCTGACGATGATTCATGAACACAGTCGTGAGCTGATCGACAATCCGATCATTCGATGTCTGAATGAAGGTCGTGTGATCGCAGTGTCAGATGCGCGGTTGTTGATTGATCGTTCGGGCGCCGAGATTGCCATTCAGGACACGGCGGCGCCGATCCGCGATAGCGCCGGTCACATTACCGGCGCTGTGATGGTGTTTCACGACGCGAGTCAGGAAGGTCGACTGTCTCGCAAACTGTCTTATCAGGCGTCACATGATGCATTGACGGGCTTTATTAACCGGCAAGAGTTTGAGAGTGCGCTCGCGCGTGCGCTCACCCGCGCGCAAGCGTCAGTCGTTGAAGACTATGCGTTGCTGTACATCGACCTGGATCAGTTTAAGGTCGTTAACGATACGTTTGGGCATACCGCGGGTGATGAGCTGATTCGTCAGCTGGCGCGGCGGCTGCAAACGACGTTGTTGCCGAACGATATCGTCGCGCGCCTGGGTGGTGATGAGTTCGGCGTACTGTTGAGTAACGGTGATGCTGATCGCGCGCAGCGCGTCGCAGAAGAAATTCGCGCGTCGATCGAAGCGTTTCGCTTTGAATGGCAAAACGCTGTGCACACGGTCCACGCAAGCATTGGCATTGTTTTACTGGACCGCGAGACTTCATCGGTTAACGGCCTGCTGAGCGCCGCAGATGTTGCGTGCTTTGCAGCTAAGGACATGGGCCGCAATCAGGTACACCTGTATCGCGAAGGCGAGGCGGGCAAGCGTCATCAGCAAATGCACTGGCTCTCGCGCATCAATCGCGCGCTGGAGGAAGGTCGCTTCGAGTTGTATTACCAGCCGATTGCGCATACCGACGGTGACGGCGCGATTGACTATTGTCGCCACTATGAAGTGTTGCTACGAATGATTGACGAAGATGGCGAGCGTGTCTTGCCAACCACGTTTATTGCCGCAGCTGAGCGTTACGATCGTATGCCAGCTTTAGATCGCTGGGTTGTTACCGAAGCGCTAAAACACGCAGATCAAGGTGATCCGGCAGAGCCCGCCGCATTTACCCTGTCTATCAACTTGTCTGGCAATTCCCTAAGCGATGACCGGTTTTTGGAATTCCTCAAAGATTCCCTGCAGGGCACGTCATTGTGTGCCGGTGCGGTCTGTTTTGAGATCACGGAAACTGCGGCTATCGCGAATCTGACTCGCGTGCGACATTTCATGTCTGAATTGAGCAAGCTTGGTTGTCTGTTCTCGCTGGACGATTTTGGTAGTGGTCTGTGTTCTTTCGGCTATCTGAAAAACTTGCCCGTCGATTTCGTCAAAATTGACGGTGCTTTTATTCGAGATGTGGCGACGGACGTTGTTGACCAGAGCATGGTCGCTGCCATACAACAGGTTGCTCAGGCCATGGGTATCGAGACTGTCGCTGAACATGTTGAGACAGCAGAGACACGTTGTGCGCTGGCACGCCTTGGCGTATCGCTGGTACAAGGTTTTGAGGTTGCAAGCCCGGCCGCAATATCGGAATTCTCGCCCTGGGAGGCCGGCGAGGCGTCTTGGCAGCGACTGGCTGCAAAACACTAACAAGATAGGGTTTGTGTCAAGTGCCGAACGCGCTAGACTCACAGCCATGCCGAATTTGAACATTGCCGGCGCATGAGTGCCTATCCTCGACACGCCTTGCTGGCCGAACATGAGCCGTCGATGGTGGTGCGCAGCTGCTGCGACAGCACCAAGCCCCTGCTGTTGGTTTGCGAACACGCTGGTGTCGGCGTGCCGGAATCGCTCAGCAATGCGTACCCCGAGTCCTTGCTGAGCTCACACTACGGTTGCGATATTGGCGCCGGCAAATTGGCCCGCGCACTTAGCGAGCGCCTACAAGCCAGCGCTGTGTTGGCGCACTACTCGCGATTGGTGATTGATGCGAATCGCAGGCTGGACGATCCGACGCTTTTACTCGGTACCGCGAATGGCGAGCCAGTGGCCGCAAATATTGATTTGCCTGCCATAGACATAGACGCGCGCATACAAGACCTTTATGTACCGTTTCATGCAGCCGTTGAAGCCGAACTACAGCGCCTGACAGCGGTTGGGCCGCCGCCTTTATACGTAGCGATCCATAGTTTTACACCGCATTTGGCAGATCAGGGCCGACCATGGCATGTCGGCGTCATGTGGGATCAGGACGAGCAAACAGCGCGCCATGTCATCAATGGTTTGCGTGCTCATGATGGTATCGTCGTCGGCGACAATCAGCCGTATTCCGGTCGTGCCAGCGAGGATTTCTCGATCGACTATCACGCGGAGCGCAATGGTTTTGCCAATGTTGCGCTCGAGATACGACAGGACCTATTGGCCACGGATTCGCAAGTGGCGACTTGGGTCGCCCGTTTGCTGCCGCTCATTGAATCGTTACTGGTCCGCAGCGAGACGCAGACTAACGACGCACTGGCGGTTCGAGAGTTTCGCCCGGACGTGTTGACGTTTGAGTCAGCAGCAAGACAATGGTTAGCGTCATGACATCACATCAAGACCCGACGTTTACCGTTGGCATTGAAGAAGAGTATTTGCTGGTTGATGCGGAGACGGGCGAGCTTGCCGCTGACCCGCCGGATGCGATGCTGCGCGAATGCGAGAACACGCTCGGTGGACAGGTATCCCCCGAATTTTTGCGATCGCAGATTGAGGTTGGCACCAAAGTGTGCGCGACAGTAGCGGAGGCTCGTGAGGATCTTGCAATGCTGCGCAATACAGTGATCGACATTGCGGCGCAATACGGGTTGGCGCCGATTGCGGCGTCGAGCCACCCGTTCGGACAGTGGTGGCATCAAAAACATACCGCCGCGGTGCGTTATGAGGCACTTGCTGCAGAGATGCAGACTGCCGCGCGACGGTTGGTGATCTGCGGCATGCACATGCATGTGGGAATCGAAGACGATGCTGTGCGTATCGACCTGATGAACCAGATGAGCTATTTCTTGCCACATCTGTTGGCGCTCTCTACGTCGTCACCGTTCTGGGACAAGCGCAACACCGGTTTGAAGTCTTACCGTTTGACGGTGTTCGATGCGTTGCCGCGCACCGGTATCCCCGAGCGTTTTTCGAGTTTCGCTGAGTACTCAAGGCACGTTGAGATTTTGCGGCGCGCTGGACTGATTGAGGACGCATCGAAGATTTGGTGGGACTTGCGACCAAGCGTGCGGTACCCGACGCTTGAGACGCGCGTGATGGACGTTTGCACCCGGCTTGATGACGCGATCGCAATCGCTGCGTTGAACGCTTGTTTGCTGCGAATGTTGTATCGGTTGCGGCGCAGCAATCAACGGTGGCGCCTCTACACACGCATGCTGATTAACGAGAATCGTTGGCGCGCCATTCGCTATGGGACAGATAACGGTATGGTCGATCTTGCCAAAGGCAATATCGTGCCTTTCGATGCGTTGCTGGAAGATATGCTGGAACTCACCGCGGAGGATGCCGAAGCGCTCCAGTGTACCGAGCAGGTGCAATCGCTGCGCGACATACTGAAGCGTGGGACGAGTGCGCATCGTCAGATTGCACAATACGAGCAGTCGCGTGAACGCGGCGCCGACAATGATGCCGCGCTGCGTGATGTGGTGTTGTCACTGATTGAAGAGACGCGCTCGCATCGCTGAAATGTTGCGTTGCGACGCGGCGCGCAACGGAGATTTCTGCGATACTTTAGGGCTGTCGTCATTCATGTGAGGTTAAATGACATGGCTCTGTTAATTGAGAAGCAAGACGTAAGTGAACTTGTTGATCGGGTGGGTCTTGATAACTTGATCAGCGACGTTATAGACCGATTGGCCGTAGATTACGGTCGTTGGCAGGATTTTGACAAAACACCACGTGTGGCGAACCACTATGCACACGGTGTTATCGAGCTGATGCCCGTCAGCGATGCCAATCAATACAGCTTCAAATACGTCACCGGGCACCCGCAAAACCCGCACGACGGGCGCCTTACGGTTGCCGCATTCGGTGCGCTGGCGGAAACCGGCAGTGGCTACCCGATCATGATCTCGGAGATGACCCTACTCACCGCGATCCGCACAGCAGCGACGTCGGTGTTTGCTGCGCAATTGATGGCGCGTCGCGATGCAACGACGATGGCGCTCATCGGTACCGGTTGTCAGGCGGAATTCCAGGCTTACGGTTTTCACCACAGTTTCGGCATTCGCACGATTCGCTACTTTGACGTGGATCCAGCGGCGATGGAGAAATTCGCCCGCAATATGGCGGCGCATCCGATCAAGCTTGTGGCCTGTGATTCGGTCGACAGCGCTTGCGAAGGCGCCGACATTATCTCGACGGTTACTGCCGACAAAGCCAACCGGACTGTTGTGAGCCGCAAACATCTGGTGCCTGGCGTTCACTTCAACGGTGTGGGTGGTGATTGCCCTGGCAAAACCGAGCTCGCCCCAGATATGTTGCCCGATCTGAAAATTGCAGTTGAATTCGAACCGCAATCACGCATCGAAGGCGAGATTCAGGCGCTCGACGCCGACACGCCTGTGACTGAGCTATGGCAGATTTTGTCTGGCGAGCGCGTGCTGCGCACGCATGACGACGATATGACGCTGTTTGATTCCGTGGGTTTTGCGTTGGAAGACTATTCCGTGTTGCGCTGTGTACATGATCACTGCGTTGCGCTCGGCATCGGGCGGCAGTCGCAGCTGATCTTTACCCCGGACAATCCGAAAGATTTGTTTGGCGAGCTGACTCTCGAGGCGCCCGCGCGTCGGATTGCGTAGCCGGCGGGCGTGTTAGGCTAGGCAAAATTGTTGTTAAGGCTGCGCCGGTCTGGGAAGTATCGGCGCGTTGCGCATCAAAAGTACGGCATGAAAGGAGCGAATCATGAAAGTGCAATTTACCGTTAATGGCGAGGCGCGTGATGTTGATGTGCCTGAAGATAAACCGCTGCTGTGGGTCATCCGCGAAGACCTCAAATTGACAGCCAGCAAGTTCGGTTGCGGTATCGCGCAATGCGGTGCCTGTACTGTTCATCTGGACGGCCAACCGGTGCGCTCATGTAGCATCCCCGCCAAAGTAGTGGCGGGCAAGAACGTAACGACACTGGAGGGGAACGCTTCGCCCGAGGGTTCGGCAGTACAAACAGCATGGCGTGAGCTGGACGTTGTTCAGTGTGGCTATTGTCAGTCTGGCCAAATGATGTCAGCGACCGCGTTGTTGCAAAACAATCCTAAGCCTAGCGATGCCGATATCGATTCAGCGATGGCAGGCAATTTGTGTCGCTGTGCGACTTATCAACGTATACGCGCAGCGATTCACAAAGCTGCGGACACGCTGGAGGGATAAGCGATGTTGAAATTCCTACACGCAAAACCTGCCGCCGCGACACTGAACCGTCGCCGTTTTTTGGCCGTGAGTTCTTTAGGTACAGCTGGCTTTGTTATCGGCTGCAGCGACGCTCGCCAAGAGGCTGGCGCGATCGATGATGCGAGTGCGACTGCCGCTCCGGTGGTCGAGTCTGACTTGAACGCGTTTGTGCGTATTGGCAGCGACGATACGGTGACTGTCATCGTCAAGCACCTCGATAAAGGTCAAGGTGTGTCCACGGGCCTGCCGACCATCGTCGCTGAAGAGCTGGACGCCGATTGGTCGCAAATGCGTTTTGAATTTGCGCCGTCGGATGTGGCGCGCTATGCAAATACGCTGTTCGGTATTCAGGGGACTGGTGGCTCGACCGCGATTGCGAACTCATACCCGCAGCTTCGTAACGCTGCCGCAGCGGCACGCGCGATGTTGGTGGCTGCGGCTGCGCAGGAATGGGGCGTCGAGGCATCTCAAATCGTTGTAAGCAAAGGTCTGGTTTCTCATGCCGACACTGACAAAGCGGCACGCTTTGGTGCGTTGGCAGAGGCTGCGGCGTTAATGACGCCGCCTGCCGAGCCGTCTCTGAAATCGCCTGCCGATTTTTCCTTGATCGGAACCCGTTTGCCGCGTTTGGATTCACCAGCGAAAACGCAAGGCACGGCTCAGTACACGATTGACACCGACGTGCCCGACATGAAAGTCGCTGTTGTCGCACATCCGCCGCGCTTTGGCGGCGTCGTCAAAACGTTGAATGCGACCGCCGCGCAGGCACTGCCAGGCGTTCTGGGTGTTTATCAGATTCCGCGCGGCGTTGCGGTAGTCGCCGATAGCTTCTGGACGGCGAAGACGGCGCGTGACGCGCTTGAGATTGAGTGGGACGACAGTGCTGCTGAGCAGCGCAGTACGGATCGCATGATGGCGGACTTCAAGGCGATGGCAGCGAATCCAGGCGCGATCGCGCGCAGCGACGGCGATGCGGATAAGGCTCTGGCAGGCGCGAGCAAGGTCATCGACCTTGAGTTCGAGTTGCCGTTCCTTGCACACGCGACAATGGAGCCGATGGATTGCGTCGTGCACGTCAATAATGGGCGATGTGATATCTGGACAGGCTCACAACTGCAAACGTTGGATCAACAAAATGCTGCGTCAGCGGCCGGTGTGCCAATGAGTGATGTGCATATCCACACGCTCTACGCGGGTGGTAGTTTCGGGCGCCGTGCCGTGCCTGACAGCGATTACATTTTGGAGGCTGTCTCTATCTCACGCGCCGTCGGTGAAGCACATCCGATTAAGCTGCAGTGGACGCGCGAGGACGATTTTCAGGCCGGGCGTTATCGTCCGATGGGTCTGCATCAGGCGCGAGCAGGCATTGATGAAGGTGGTAGGCCATTGGGCTGGCAACACCGCATCGTGACGCAGTCCTTCATGCTGGGTACACCGTTTGAGAGCGGCTCGATTAAAGACGGTGTTGACAGCTCGTCGGTCGAAGGCGCGGAGCAACTGCCTTATGCGATTGATGACGTTACCGTTGATTTGCATTTGGCGCGCACTCCAGTGCCGACGTTGTGGTGGCGGTCTGTTGGCCATACTCACAACGCGTGGGTTGCAGAGGTCATGATCGATCAGCTTGCGAAAGCAACGGGCAAGGATGAAGTGGCTTACCGTTTGGAATTGTTGAAAGATCACCCGCGTCACCGCGGTGTACTCGAACTTGTTGCGGAAAAAACAGGTTGGGAACAGGCGCCTGCAGAAGGTGTCTTCCGCGGTGTTGCAGTGCATGAGTCCTTCAACAGTTACGTCGCCCACATCGCGGAAATTACGATCGGCGACAATGGCGCATTACAGGTGGAGCGGGTTGTGGCTGCCGTGGATTGTGGCGTTGCCATCAACCCCGATGTCATTCGCGCGCAGGTCGAGGGTGCTGTCGGTATGGGCGTCAGTGCATTCATGCGAGAAGCTGTGAACCTCGATGACGGGCTTGTTCGCGAGCAGAATTTTCATCAGTACCGCCCGTTGCGCATCAATGAGATGCCTCAGGTTGAGGTGCATATTGTGGCGTCGGCAGAGGCACCCACAGGAATTGGTGAGCCTGGCTTGCCGCCAGTAGCACCCGCGTTGACTAACGCGATTGCGAGTGCGACTGGCAAGGTCATTACCAAATTGCCACTCGGCAAACAGCTCGCGTGATGGTGTTACTGGCTGCGCCCTAACCCATATTGATCAAGACGCCATCGCAGTGTGTCGATCCGGTCCTGGCCAAAGAAAGGCTCGTCTCGGCACACCATCGTTGGCACACCCCAGTGTCCGGCCTTTTCAAGGTCGGCATGGTTGCGTTCGATTTCGTCCAGGTGGTCTGAATCCGCAATGGCGGCTTCCATAGCGGCAAGATCAAGGCCAGCGGCCGCGGCAGCCCGGTGTAGATAGTCTCCCTGGTCCCAGTGATCGGTGCCACCGAATATCAGGTGCGATACGTGCTTTGCAAACGCAAGGCCCTTGCCGCGCCGCTGGGCCTCAACGCCCAGTGCGGCAAGGCGCATCATGAGCGGTTGGTCCTCGGCGACTTCAAGCGTCTGATAGTTTTGCGTGACCGGGTCGGGGTTTGGCGGAAACTGCATCGGCATTTCCAGAAACTCGGCGCGGCGCTTGCTGTCCATCAGGATGTAGAGCGCCGGTTTCATATTCGATTGATTGAATAACGTCTTTTTGGCCCTGAGCGCAATTGGAAACACCACGCGAATATTCACATCGACTTGGTAATCGGTAGCCAACGTTTCAAGGTCGGGGGTCACGAGATAGGAATACGGGCTGCGAAACGACCAGTAGACATCAATAGGTTCCATTATTTCCTCCAGCACGGTTACTCGCTACTATTGTAAGCGGTTGCGCCAGTGACGTCCGCGTTTTGCGGCAGCGCATATCTTAGAGCCGCATTCGTGCGCACAGGATTTCATCAGCGTTATGTCTGTTCACGGCGAAACCTCGCTACCCCTCAATCGCAAGCCCATCGTGTCGGTCGCACCGATGATGGACTGGACCGATCGCCATTGTCGTTACTTTCATCGGCTATTGGCGCCGTCTGCTGTTCTCTACACGGAGATGGTGACTGCGGCTGCACTGGCACACGGTGATACGGCGCGGCTGTTGCAGTTCGATGCCTCTGAACACCCTGTTGTGTTGCAAGTCGGCGGGAACGATCCTGGGCTCATGGCCGATGCGGCGCGAGCCGGCTTTGAGGCTGGCTTCGATGCCATCAACATCAACGTAGGTTGCCCGAGCGATCGCGTGCAGAGCGGCGCGTTTGGCGCCTGTCTGATGAAAACACCGGCGGTTGTGGCGGACTGTTTCGCGGCGATGTCGGCTGCAGTGCCCATTCCAGTCACGGTGAAATCGCGAATCGGTGTCGATGAAGCGGATAGCGACGCGTTCCTCGATACATTCGTACGCACGCTTGCCGACGCAGGTTGTACACACTTCGATATTCACGCACGCATTGCGATTTTGAAAGGCCTGAGCCCCAAAGAGAATCGCACGGTACCGCCGCTGAACTACCCTCGTGTGTACGCATTAAAGCAACGCTATCCGGAGCTTGTCGTGGTCATCAATGGCGGTGTGCAGACACTCGATGATGCCGCCGCGCATTTGCGACAGGTTGACGGGATCATGATCGGGCGCGAAGCGTACCAAAATCCGTTCTCGTTAACCGAGATGGAAACCGCGTTTGGCACACGGCGTACGCCTGTGACTCGCGAACAGGTTGTCACGTCAATGCAACACTACGCGACAGCGCAACTGGAGCGAGGCGACGTGCAGCTCAAACACATCGTGCGGCATATGCTCGGTCTGTTCAATGGCTTGCCTGGAGCGCGGCAGTGGCGTCGAACGCTCAGCGAGCGCTCGCATCAAAAAGGCGTTGACGTCTCGTTGTTTGATGAGGCTCTTGACGCTCGATTGTCCGCGGCACGGCACGTCGCCTGAATACCGCCGCGTGACGGGCGCCCGTAATGCCACGACTCGCTCGAGAACCACTGGCAGCTCGACAGCGTGACCGATACAATCGCGCGCTTGTCTTCCAACCATTAACAAGTACCGACTATGACCAAGAGCAAAAAGCGCCACCGTTCGACTCCGAGTGCAGCGGAGTCAGCTGACCTGCATGAGCTCTACGAGGCATCGGTTCAGGACGTGGAAGTTGAAGTCGATTTCTTGACGGAGACGTACGCGGCGGTGCGCGGCAAAAAGGCACGGCGTTTTCGTGAAGATTTCTGTGGCACAGCCAGCGCTTCCTGTGAGTGGGTGACACGTGACCCTGACAACGAAGCCGTAGGCGTAGATTTTGATCGACCGACTTTGGACTGGGGTATTGAGCATCGCGTGTCACGATTGACGGCGCCAGAACAAATGCGCCTGAAGCTGGTGCATGACGATGTTCTGACGGCGAATCCCGAATCGGCCGACATCATTGGTGCATTCAACTTCTCGTACTTCATTTTTCGTACCCGCGATGCACTGCGCGATTACTTCAAAGCGGCACACCGCGGCCTGAAAAAAGACGGGTTACTGTTTCTGGATGCTTTCGGCGGCTCAGAGGCGCATGGCGAACTCAAGGAAAAGACCAAAAACGATGGTTTTACGTACGTCTGGCATCAGGCGGATTATCATCCTGTCACTGGTTTTTTGCGCTGCCACATCCATTTTCATTTCGACGACGGCTCGAAAATCAAAAAAGCCTTCACTTATGAGTGGCGTCTATGGACGCTTCCCGAGATCCAGGAGCTGTTGAAGGAGGCCGGCTTCAGTAACGTAACCGTCTATTGGGAAGGCACTGATGAGGACGGTGAGGGCAACGGTGAGTACACGCCCGATGCTTCGGGCGACGCGGACCCGGCTTGGATTGCCTATATTGTCGCCGAGCGTTGACACGCTATTTTACAATATCCAGCCAAAAGCATGATTTGTCAGGTTATAATCGCCGCGTGCGCTACTGCAGGCTCGATATTCGAGCGGCAGAATGAATGCTTGGATATGAATGCATGAGTGAAGAGCTGGAAGTTGCGATCGTATTTGCCGATGTTGTCGGCAGTACTCAGTTGTACGAAATTCTCGGAGATGATCCGGCGCGCGAAGTCGTCCGACGTTGTCTTGAGATCATGACTGGCGCGACAGAGACAGCGGGCGGCACCGTAATCAAGACAATGGGCGATGAAGTCATGTCCATTTTTGACGATGTTGACAGCGCAATGAGCGCTTCCGTCGAGATGCAACAGAAGATATCCGCCGGCAAAGGTCTGGTGCCGGATGGTCAATCCATCTCCATTCGTATTGGCTGCCACTACGGTGTCGTCGCTCGAGAGCCTAACGATATTTTCGGTGCTGCCGTGCACACCGCAAACCGAATGACCTCGCAGGCTAAAGCGCGCCAGATCGTCACGACGGGCTCAACCGTTGAATTGCTCAGTCAGGACTGGCGCAAGATGACACGTCAGATTGATATTGCTTTCGTCAAGGGCAAGAAAGATGAGGTTGCGCTATACGAGGTGCTTTGGCAGAGGGGTGAGGAAGCCACTAGTGTGTTGCCGACAATCCCGTATTCCGGTGTTGGTCAACATGCAGCGAAGCTGACGCTGTCGTTTGGCGGACAAACAATGCCCATCGATCCGAGTCGCCAGCAAATTACGTTGGGTCGCGCCGAGGACAACGATCTTGTGGTCAAAGGCAATTTGATTTCGCGAGTACATGCGCGTATTGAAAAGCGCCGTAACAAGTATTTCCTCGTTGATGAAAGCACGAACGGCTCGTTCGTTGTGACAATTTCGGGTGATGAGTCGTTTGTGCGTCGCGATGCAAAGGAGTTGACGGGCGAAGGCATCATCGGGCTTGGCAAGGTCGCCAAACCCGGTACGCCGCTCGCGGTACACTTCATGCTCGAACGCAGCTAGCGTTGTCGCGACTGTCAGTCACATCGCGGCGTGCGCCGCGAACCTCGATTTACGATTCAGTCAGAGCGGCGCCCACACGTGCCCGCACGTGCTTGAGATCCTGCGGCAGCCTTTCCCCGAACGTGTCGAGGTAGTCACCGACAGCATTGATTTCAGCGGTCCACGCCGCGTTGTCGATGTGCAGCAATGCATCAAGCGTCTCGTCGTCGACGGACAACGCGGTGCGGTCAATGTCTTTTGCGAAAGGCAGCAATCCAACTGCGGTTTGGTGTGCGTCAACGCGGCCATCGCAGCGTTCAAGAATCCAGCGCAGTACACGCAGGTTTTCGCCGAAACCAGGCCAAAGAAAACGTCCGTTCGCATCTTGTCGGAACCAGTTGACGTGGAAGATTTTAGGCAATGTGTTGCTGCGTCGCGTGAACGACAACCAATGCGACCAATAGTCGCCAAAGTTGTAACCGCAAAACGGTTTCATTGCCATCGGATCACGGCGCACAACACCGATCTCACCGGTCGCGGCAGCCGTTGTTTCTGATGCGACACCGGCGGCAATCATCACGCCATGCTGCCAATCATTCGCTTCATAAACGAGTGGTGCCAAAGACTTGCGGCGCCCGCCAAACACGATCGCCGAAATCGGCACGCCTTCCGGGGCCTCTGCGAGCGCACTGTAGCTAGGATTATTCGACGCGCTGACAGTGAAACGTGCGTTCGGGTGCGCAGCCGGGCTGTTGCCATCCCAAGGTTCGCCGCGCCAGTTTAACACCGGGCGTTCGTCGTCCTTGTCTTCCCACCATGGGCAATTGTCTTCGGTGACCGCGACGTTGGTAAAAATGGTGTCGCGCTGGATAGTATCGAACGCATTCTTGTTGGTTTTTTCGTTAGTGCCCGGCACGACGCCAAAATAGCCGGCCTCAGGATTGACCGCGCGCAGCTGACCTTGATCATCCAGATGCAACCAGGCGATGTCATCGCCCAACGTCCAGATCGTCCAGCCCGGTTGTGATGCCGGCGGGATCAACATCGCCAGATTGGTTTTGCCGCAAGCAGACGGGAATGCGCATGCCACGTAGTGCGTATCGCCTTGCGGGCTCTGGATGCCGACGATCAGCATGTGTTCGGCAAGCCAGCCTTCTTCGCGCGCTTGCCAACTTGCGATACGCAAGGCGTGACATTTTTTGCCAAGCAAAGCGTTACCACCGTAGCCAGAGCCGTAACTCATGATTTCCAGCGATTCAGGGAAATGCATGATAAAACGCGCGTCTGGATCCAGCGTGCCTGTCGAGTGCAATCCACGGACGAATTGGCCTTCTCGCTCGATCCGCTGAAGCGCCGCGGCACCCATGCGAGTCATCAGTTTCATGTTGGCAACAACGTAAGCGCTATCGGTGATTTCCACGCCGCACCGCGAGTAGGGTGATTCGATCGGCCCCATACAGTATGGGATTACGTACATCGTACGACCACGCATACAGCCGTCGAACAGTGTGCGCATCTTCTCGCGAGCGGTGTCAGGTGCCATCCAGTTGTTATTCGGTCCCGCATCCGTTTCATCGGCACTACAGACGAATGTCAGGTGCTCAACGCGTGCGACATCGTTCGGATCCGAGCGATGCAAATAGCAGCCTGGGTATTTGTCCTGATTCAATGTCATCAAAGTGCCATCGTCAGTCATCTGCGTGATGAGCGTGTCGTACTCGTCCTGGCTGCCGTCACACCAAACAATGTGTTCCGGTTGGGTCAAATCTGCGGTTTTCGCGACCCATTGCGCGAGCGTGGCTAGCTGTGTGCTCATTCGCACGGCTCCTAACGGTCAAATTCAGCGGGACGGTATTATAGCGATATTCGGCAATTAGTTGCGCGATGAAACTAAAAAAACCGCCAGTACCCGAAGGTACCGGCGGTAGTGTGCGCTGGTCTGAGGGGGGGAGCGTCAGGCCAGTCAGGCGAACCTCAAAGGGGGAGTGAGGTTCTCAACAAGCTACGCAGACTGTGCTTTCTGCGCTGCTTCATTAACCGTCGTCGCAACTTTCTTAGCGACTTTCGCCGTTTTTGCTTTAGCTCTTTTTACAGGCTTCTTGCGAGCGACTTTCTTCGTTGCTTTCTTAGCAACGGTTTTCGCTTTTTTGGCAACCGACGTTGTACGCAATCCGCCGACAACGCTGCCGAACTCCGAAACGGCGCCGCGAACGATGCCAAACGCAGCTTTGGCGTCTGATACGTAGTGGCGGGCGGTGCCAGGCAGTACGTCACGCTGTTGTGCCAGCAATTCGCGTACTGAATCGGCGCGCGAGGCGTCGCGCAGGCGTTTGGCAACAGCGTCGATGCCTGTTTGTACGCTTTTGCTCTGCAGTTCGATGAGCTCTTTGGACATACGGAAGGCGACCGCGTTCGCGTCCAGACTGGCGCGTGATACTTTCTGGACAGGTTTTTTGCCGTTTGCGACGACTTTGCCTGCTTGACTCACACGATCTTGGGTGACGTCTACCGCGCTGTTAACGCCGTTACGCGCTGTGTCAGCAACTTTGCTCAATACGTTCTCGATTTGCTCTCTCATGCCGTTGACTCCTGAAATGGTGCAATGCAACAAATGTTGCGGTGCACAATAGGGGCGCCAAGACGCGTTGTCAACACTTATTCGACATTTCGTTTTTACTTATTGTGTGCCGGCGGCAGGGTCACTGTGAACTTTAGTGACATCAATCCAAAGTGAGACCGATGTCACAGGAGAGGTGTGATAATGCTCTCAAATTCAATGCTCTAAAGGGGTTTGCTATAGGCAGCAGCTGGCTTTTGCTGCACTCTCTTTACGTCAAATTGATGACGACTGGCGTGTTCGCCCGGAAATAACATAATGAACTACAGAAAATTGACGTCCCAAACCGCAGCAAGCGCGCTTTTGGCCGCTGCACTAGTGCCCGTCTCGGCTTTCGCGACCGGCACGCTCGCAGGGACCGACATCTCAAATACGGCCGATGTGAGCTATGAGCTGGGCGGCACGGCGGTAACGCAATCGTCGAACACCGTCGTCATTCGGGTGGCAGAGACGCTGGATGTTGTGGTTGTTTTGCAAAGCCCTCAGCAGACCGTTTCTGCAGGTGACACCGACGCACCGTTGCTGTTTACCGTGACGAACACGGGCAATGGCCCGGAAACTTTTGAGTTGGCCGTCGTCAATACCGATGCTGGCGACGATTTCGATCCGGTCGCCGCGAGCCCGTCTATCTATTTCGATACCGATGGCAGTGGCGATTTCAGCGCCGCTGACGTGGCGTACGTGCCGGGCACCAATGATCCATTGATTCCCGCGGACGGGTCGGTCGCTGTGTTTGTGCTGAACGATATCCCTGCTGGTCTCAACAACGGCGATGTCGGTCGCAGCGCGCTGCAAGCAACGGCAGCCACCGGAAGCGGTGCGCCGGGATTGGTTATTCCGGCTGCTGGAGAAGGTGGCGTTGACGCGGTGGTGGGTACGACAGGCGCGGTCGCGTCGGTCAACGGTGAGTACATCGTCTCCGACATTACGCTGACAACGCTGAAATCGGCTTTGGTGATCGATCCGTTCGGCGGTGACCAACCCGTGCCAGGCGCAACGATTCGTTACACGATCACGGTTGAAGTTACCGGTACTGGCGTTGCGACGGCTGCAGCCGTAAGCGACCCCATCCCAACCAACACAACGTATACCGACAACTCGTTGACGCTGAATACCAATGCGTTGAGCGATCAGGTTGATGCAGATGCTGGTGAACTGGATACCAGTGGTGCAGGTCCTGCCATTGCCGTGCGATTGGGCGATCTTGCCAGCGCAGACGGCGTGCAGACCATTGAATTCGAGGTCGTAATCGACTGATTACAAAGACCGACAATAAGGAGCGATAAAGATGAAATTATTACATAGAGCGATGCTTGTTCTGGCGATGCTGTCGATCAGTTCAATTGCCGTAGCGCAGCAAGGCAAGATCGAATTGAAGACGGTCGTCGAGGTGGAAGAGCGCACAGTCAATGAAGCTGGTGAAGCGGTCGTAAAACTGGTCCCAGCAGACAAAGTCGTGCCGGGCGATGTCGTGGTTTATACCGTTACTTACACCAACGTTGCGGATCAAGCGGTTGAGAAGGTCGTCATAACGAACCCGATTGCAGACGGTCTTGATTACGTCGCCGACTCTGCCTTTGCGCCGGGCGCCGCGGTGAGTTTCTCGGTCGACGGCGGCACCGAATTTGCGGCGCTGGATACCCTCACGGTTGAGCGCGAAGGCGAGCTCGTTGCGGCGAGCATCGCCGATCTGACGCATATCCGTTGGACGCTGGAAGGCGAGCTGGATCCTGGTTCGCAGGGTTTCGCGCGCTTTCGCGCACGACTGAATTAAGTCCCATTGGTTTTCGGGTGACTTCGCGTCGCCGACTCCTGGCAATGGATTTCCAGGCTCCAACAACAACAAGGAATGACGACAGTCGCGCAGGGCGGTCGTCACAAGAGAGCGATCTGCGCACAGTGTATTGAAAGACTAACCAGGAGTAGCGAAATGAAATTCGCAAACAAGTTGCGGGCGACCTTTAGTGTCGCTGGCACAGCGATTGTCGCATTGGCCATGGCACCCGCAGCACATGCTGTAGGCACCGCGGCCGGTGATGCAATTGATAACGTTGCTACCGTCGGCTATGACGTCGGTGGCATCTCTCAGACGCCGATTGAGTCGTCGCCAACAGGTAACAGCACACCCGGCGCCAACAACGGTGCAGCGACAAGTTTTGTCGTCGATAACCGTGTTGACCTTGCGGTCGTCGAAGTGGGCGGTGCAACGACGCCGGTGAACCCCGGTGAAGCGAACGTTGTCACGACGTTCCAGATCACCAACACCGGTAACGCGGCACAGGGCTACGCGCTGTCTGCAGTTAACCTGACGGCAACTGATCCGGACGTTTTCGGTAACACCGATTCGACAGACGTCAATAACATCCGTGTCTTTGAAGATACGGATGGCAGTGGCGACTTCTCTGCAGGTGATCAGCCGTTCGTTGACACGTTGGCGGCCGATGCGTCCGTCACTGTCTTCGTGGTTGCGGATGTGCCGATCGGTGCGACCAATGGCGATTTCGCCAACGTTCGTTTGACGGCGACCACCGCTGTTGCAGGTACGTCGGGCGGTACGGTTCAGGCTGCATCAACCGGTGGTGATACCACTGGCGTAGATGTTGTCTTTGGCGACGCTGGCAACGACGGCCTAGAGAGCGCTGACGACGGCTATGAAGTGTCTTCAGCTGCCTTGACAGTAACCAAAGCAGAAGCATTG
>JBCBZK010000029.1:0-30779 GCA_039815365.1 Pseudomonadota bacterium
ATGATTCATGACGGCGCCGGTGAGCACGAGCTTGAAAAGTATGCACGCACTCGCAGCCCGAGCATTCGTGATGATGGCCGCAGCAAGGTGCTTGCGGGCAAGACAACGCTAGAAGAAGTCCTGCGCGTCACGCGCGACGATTAGTCACCTGGCAGGTTTATAATTCATGGCAGCCTTTGAGTACGTAGCTCTCGACGCGCGCGGCAAGGAACGCAAAGGTGTCATTGAAGGCGATACGCCGCGCTCCGTGCGCCAGGCGTTGCGCGAACAATCGCTCACTCCAATGTCAGTCGCATCGATTGCGTCTGATGCGGCTGTCGCCAGCAAAAGCAAGAGCAAGCAACGTGTCAGCGGTCGCCGCGGTTTCAAGCGCGGTGAGCTTGCCCTCGTGACCCGGCAACTCGCAACACTCGTGCAAGCTGGCTTACCGTTAGAGGAAGCACTGCAGGCGATCGGTGATCAATCCGAGCAAGCCCGCACACAAGGCATCACACTAGGCGTCCGCGCCAGGGTACGCGAAGGTTATTCGCTCGCTGGCAGTCTGGCTGAGTTTCCTCAGGCGTTCCCGGCGATGTTTCGTGCCACTATTGACGCCGGTGAGCAGTCGGGAAAACTCGATGGTGTGCTGGATCGGCTTGCCGACTACACGGAAAGCCGTCAGAACCTGAGCCAAAAAGCGCAGACTGCGCTGATCTACCCTGCTCTGTTAGTGTTGATCTCTATCGCGGTCGTCGGCTTCATGCTGTCGTTCGTCGTACCGAAAATCGTCAGCGTCTTTGCGTCATCTGGCGCCGAGTTACCGACGCTCACACGGATCCTGATCTCAGCCAGTGAATTCGTCCAAAACTGGTGGTGGCTGCTGATCGGCATCGCCATCACTCTGGGCATCGGTCTTCGGTGGCTGTTGAATCGGCCGGGGCCTCGATCGACATGGCACGCGACCCTGCTGAAATTACCGATCATCGGCCGACTGACGCGCGGCCTCAACACAGCACGCTTCATGCGTACGCTGAGTATTCTCGCGAGTAGCGGCGTGCCTGTGCTTGAATCATTGCGAATCGCTGGCGAGGTCATCTCGAACATGCCGATGCGCGCAGCCGTTGACGCGGCCGCCGTGAAAATTCGCGAAGGCGCACCAATCAGCCGGTCGCTGAAAGACCAAGGTGTCTTCCCGCCAATGACTATTCACCTCATCTCCAGTGGTGAAGCCAGTGGTGAGCTCGACAATATGCTCGAGCGCGCTGCGGTGAATCAGGAGCGCGAAACCGAGGCGATGATTGACGGCCTCATGTCGATCGTGGAACCGGCGGTCATTGTCATCATGGGCGTGGTTGTCCTGCTCATCGTGCTGGCTATTCTGCTGCCGATTTTCAATATGAATCAGCTGCTGTAGCACGATTCGGCCGCTCTCGAGCCTCACTGTGACGTGCGTAGTTGCGTTATGGCAAAAGACGGTTATATATTCGGCACAACACGGGGCACCAATGCCCGATTAACCTGTCAATCCAGTGAGTTATGACATGAATGTGACCGAACAAGAGCGCCCGATCGACGATGACAGCGAGGTTGAGGATGCGAATGAGGAAGAATTCGCGACCACGATCGTGATCGAGAACAATGACAACGTTGGAGGCGTGTCTGTCGAAATCAACGTGCAAGAGCTCGTCGCAGATATCGAGCAAGCGAAAGACTCGTCAGCAGCAGGCGTCGCGGCACGGCGCCGGCTTGAGGCGCTGATGGAAGAAAAACGGCTTGAGCGCCTGTTGGATGAAGACGACGATTTTGGTATCTCTGATCTTGACGCTAACGCCTAGACGATCGAGGCGTTAGCCCTCAAGCGCGCGATACCGGCGTTGTGTCTGGCAACGCCCGCTCAATCTTCAAACACCGTCCAGCGACCGTCCCGGCGCACAAACGCCTTTTCCGAAATCGCATACGTCCATTCATTCGAACGAATCACATCACGCGCCGTCGCAAGACCGTCCTGATCCTCGGACCCCGTGACCAACAGAATATCCCGGGACGGAACGAACGCCACAATGTCACCTTGCACATCGAAGTTCTCCTCGGTCCATAGCGCATCCCACAACAGCAAGGTGGCCTCGTAGTTGCCATCGGCAAGCACAGCCGTCAATGGCTCAAACCGTTCAGTGGACACCTCTGGCAATATCGCTACCAGGTTATCGACCGCCCGTTGACGAATCGCATCCGTCTGCAGTCCGAAGGCGGTCACTTCGTCCGGCGACAAAAACCGGATCGATTGATCCGAGTCGATGGCATACATTACGACCAACTCACTATTCAGCGTTTCGAAGTACATCGGGAAGTCTGCATCCGGGTCGTAGTCTTCTGCCTCGCTGAGCATTTGCCGAATACCCGCGAGATAGTCAGCATGTTTGATGACCGGGACGAGTTTGGCCAGATCGCCATCATCTTGCGGTACTGACATTCCGCTGATTGTCGCAATATAGTTTTTGATCACGTCATTGACGTTCTCAGGGTCAGCGCGATACATGGCATACGAGTTGTCCAAAAAGCCTCGCAAAGAGTCACCATTCGCTAGCGTGATTGCCAATTCCAATTCGCCGACAATACGCAGCTCGGCTTCCGGAACCGCTTCCGCCGCTGTCACCAAAACCCGTTCAGAGAACGCCTCCGGCGTCAGAAGCTCGTCGGCAGCAGACACACCCGATGCCAGCAACAGCATTGCAATGAATAATCTGATCATTCCCCGTTACTCCTGCTAGTTTTTCCTATTGGCATCGGCACTCAACGGTATGGCGTTCGCAAGATCGGTCACGGCGCATTGCTCACGTTCGACCGTCCAGGTGAAATTGGCAATTTTCCATTCGTCGTCTACACGAACGAGATCGATGAGGTCGATGCCACAGTGTGAAAATTCACCGTCGATCCAGAACCCGTACTTGCCACAGACGGCGGCGACCGGCCCGTGTATCAATACGACAGGCTCGCTCGTCCATCGCTCGATGTACTCATGACCGTCGGGCGCGATGTTGGCGATGAAGGCCTCGTTGCTGGTCATACGCATCTCAAGCTCAGTCGTGTCTTCGTCAGCACCGGGGCGAAACGACAAGGCCGTGCCATCGGCAAGTTGTAGCGCGCGCCAATCGTCCGGCTTGCTTGACGTCACTGCGGCAAACACGGCATCCATAAAGATAAGAATAGCCTGCCGCTGTTCCGCGTTAGTCTGCGATGCATCGTTGCCTGTCGGTTGCGACGCTGTCGCTACGAACGGCTGCAACAGCACGATTGTTGATAACAGCAATGCCTTTGATAATGGTCGAACCGGATTCACAAAGACCTCTCCTTAGAAATACTCACAAAACAGTCTTGACGCGCGCGATGCGCCGAACGCACAACTCATGGCGCGCACCACGACTAAAGCTTTGCAACGGCGGTAGCCACAATTTTGATCTTGCCGCCGAATGGCAGCGCTGCAGCCTCGCTCACCGTGCGCGCCGGGCGCCTGCCTTCTGGGAACAACGACATGTACAGCGCATTGACCGTGTCGAGCTGCGACAGATCGGCAAAGGCAATATCGATATACACAATCTCATCTTTGTCGAAACCAGCCGCTTTCGCCGCGGCAAAGACATTGGCAAACGCCCGCTCCGCCTCTTCTTGTATCGAGCCGGGAACATACCGCCCGTCAAGATCGACTGACAGCTGACCACTAATGAAGCACATACCATTGGCAATCACCGCATGACTAATCGGATTAGACCATTTGGGGAGACCCGGACCTTCGGTGATGAATGTTCTATCGCTCATAACAGCGTCAATCCAGGCGACTAAGTTAGTTTGCTGACGTTGGCGAGCATGTAGGAAAGCGCTACAGCAACAGACCAATAGACGGCAGGATGCGTCATCATTTGAGATCTTTCGCTAAGGCTGCCGTTAACTCAGCCATTTTGCGTATCGTGTTCATATTGCGTGACGTCGCAGCGTTAGCGGCCGGAATCTTGAGCTTGGATGTTCCCATACCCTGAGTGTAGTACACATAGAGCTCTTTGTTGTGCGCTACGATGGACTCATCCTTGCGACCGCTGGCCGCCTCGATCATGGAAGCGTGCGCTGGTTCATCGAGCAATGACACCAATGTGAAGTTCGGCTTACCGTCTGCAAAAGGGTTCGCCGCAATCACAGCGGCAAGTTCATCGGCAGTACGAATGACGACTGCAACGTGTTTGCCTGCGTATTCCAACAATTTGCGTTCAAGCGCCGCCTTCACCACATCGGCGCTGTTCTCACTAACGAAAGCGACGTTACCACTGGCGATATAGGTGCTCACGTGGGTTAAACCGATGTCTTCGCACAAGGCGCGTAGCTTAGCCATTGGCAGCTTGCCGGTGCCGCCGACGTTCACAGCGCGCAAGAATCCCGCGAACGCGTTCATGTCGCAACGCCCACGTCGTTCAACACCGTGAATGACAATGGAAAGAAGATCATGTCCAACACACTCAATGAAAGTCCCGGGACGAGGTCGTGAGCCCCGTTAGTAAACCATTGTAGTCGTACAACTCATTCGCCACGACATGCACTACCTTACCTTGTTTTTGAACGCGACCGCGCACGCCCATTAAACGCGCACCCACAACAACGCTGCGTTGACGTGCGGCCAGATCTTTCCACACAACAAGATTGGCGTAGCCCGTTTCGTCCTCAATGGTCACAAACGTGACGCCTCCTGCACCGCCCGGGCGCTGACGTGTAATCACGATGCCTGCGACCAACACCCATGCATCGTTATCGAGAGACGACACCTGCTGCGCGGTCACGAAACGTTGCTCGTCAAAGAACTCACGCAGCAAACCCATCGGGTGACGGTCCAGCGTCAGACCTGTGTGGCGATAATCAGCAACGATATCCTGTGCTTCGCTCGGCGCGCGCAACATCGGCGTTGCCTCACGTACCTCGCTGCCCGCTAACAAATCGTCCTGATGCGTCACTCCAGCCACTTGCCAGCGCGCGAGATGTCGATGACCACTCATTCGTGACAACGCATTGGACGCGGCCAACGCCGCAAGCTCTGCACGATTGAGCATCGCGGCTGTCGCCATTTCCTGCACCGTGCGAAAACCATGATTCTCACGCACGTTCACAATCCGGTGCGCCGCATCCTCACCAAGACCTCGCACCAGACGCAGGCCCAGTCGCAGCGCAACCGTATTGGTTTCATCATCCAAACGCTCCAGCGTGCAATCCCAATCACTGTGGCGCACATCGATCGAGCGCACTTCAACGCCATGATTGCGGCGCACCATTTGCGTGAGTTGCGACGCGCTGTAAAAACCCATGGGTTGGCTGTTGATAAGCGCCGCAATGAACGCGGCCGGATGATGGCACTTGAGCCAGGCCGACACGTACACCAACAACGCAAAGCTCGCTGAATGCGACTCGGGGAAACCGTACTCACCGAAACCCTTGATCTGTGCAAATATCTGCTCGGCAAATTGATCGGCATAACCCCGCGCCTGCATCCCTGCTTTGAGTTTTGCCTCAAACGGCCCAAGCCCACCTTTGCGCTTCCATGCCGCCATCGCACGCCGCAGCTGATCGGCCTCGCCAGGGCTAAAGCCGGCCGCCACGACAGCGAGCTCCATCACCTGTTCCTGGAAAATCGGCACGCCTAATGTGCGCTTGAGGACATCGCGCACATCATCGCTCGGGTAGCTCACCGACTCCTCCCCGTTACGTCGCCGCAGATATGGGTGCACCATATCGCCCTGGATCGGCCCTGGCCGAATGATCGCTACTTCAATAACAAGATCGTAATAACAGCGTGGTTTCAAGCGCGGCAACATCGCCATCTGTGCGCGTGACTCGATCTGAAACACGCCCATGGTGTCAGCATCGCAAATCATGTCGTAAGTGGCTGCGTCACCTGACGGTATGCCTGCCAGCGATAACTGCTTGCCGGTGACATCACGCACCATATCGAAACAGCGCCGGATCGCACTCAACATGCCTAAACCCAGCACATCGACTTTGAGTAACCCTAACGACTCAAGGTCATCTTTCTCCCACTGAATGACAGTGCGATCAGCCATGCTGGCATTCTCAACCGGCACAAGCTCATCCAGCCGTGTTTCACTGATCACAAAACCACCCACATGCTGTGACAAGTGACGTGGGAAGCCGATGATCTCACGCACTAACATCAACAAGCGCCGCATCAACGGATTGTCCGGATCAAAGCCAGCTTCGCGCACACGTGCATCATCGACGTGATTGCCATCCCACCATTGCATGTTGCGCGCGAGCTGGTCGATTTGCAGGTCTTGCAAGCCGAGCGCTTTGCCCACATCGCGCATCGCACTGCGCGGGCGATAACAAATCACAGTTGCTGCCAACGCCGCACGCTCGCGGCCATATTTTTGGTAAATATACTGGATGACTTCTTCGCGCCGTTGGTGTTCGAAATCCACATCAATGTCGGGCGGCTCATTGCGCTCTTTGGAAATAAAGCGTTCGACCAACGTAGACTGACGCGCCGGATCTACCTCGGTAATACCCAAACAAAAACACACCGCCGAGTTCGCCGCAGACCCGCGCCCCTGACACAAAATCTCGCGCGCCCTCGCCCAGCGTACAATGTCGTGCACCGTCAAAAAGTAAGGCTCGTACTGTAGCTCGGCAATGAGCTGTAACTCATGCTCGATCAATGTGCGGGTTTTATCATCAACGCCTTCCGGCCAACGCCGCTTGATGCCCCGTTCTGTGAGTACACGCAGCCAACTCGCCGCGCTTTGCCCATCAGGCACTAGCTCTTTCGGATACTCGTAACTCAACGCATCGAGCGAAAAATTCGCGCGCTCGGCGATAGCTAACGTCTCTTGGAGCAACTCCGGTGGATAAATGCGTTGCAACACGCTGAGCTTGCGTAAGTGTCGCTCGCTGTTGGCATGCAACGCATAACCTGCTTCATGCACTGTCGTTTTATATCGAATGGCGGTTAACGTATCTTGCAACGCTTTGCGGCTACGGCAATGCATGTGTACATCACCCGCTGCCACGACCGGCAAACCGTAGTGATGACTTAAACGCTGTAAGGCATCCAGGCGAACCCGATGCACACCATCCGGAAAAATTTCCGCGGCAATCCATAACTGTTTGGCAAACAGCGCCACTAGCCAATCGAGCGTGGCATGCGTTGCAAAATCATTACCCGGTGCCCACAACACGCTGCACTCCGCCAGACCACGACCATCGTGCAATGCGGCTATCGACTGCACACCGGCGGCATCGAGTTGGTAGCTACCTTTAGGTGCTGCGCGGCGCGCTGCACTGATGAGCCGACATAAACCGGCATACCCTTGACGACTGTTGGCGTGCACGATCAGGCGCGGGCCTTCCGCCAACACAAACTCTGCACCGACGATCAATTGAATGTCTTGCGTTTTAGCCGCCGCATGCGCGCGCACAATGCCAGAGAGTGAGCACTCATCGGTGAGCGCCAACGCACGGTAACCTAAAGACGCTGCCGTTGTGACTAACTCCTCCGGATGTGATGCGCCGCGTAGAAAGCTAAAATTACTGAGCGCATGGAGTTCTGCATAACCGACAGACATTAACCAAACACGCCGTGCAACCACCACGCAGGCACACCCTCGGCATCGCGCTCGCGATATACCCATAAACGCGTGCCTGAGGGATTCTCTGCAATGAAGTAATCGCGCGTGCTGTAGCGCGCCTCCCACCAACCGGAATCAATGCGCTCGGGCCCGTGTAACAACGACAACGCACCGTGGTATTGCGGCGTGGCATCATGCAGCGGTAACGCTTTGGCCGCAGGCAGCAACCACAAAGGGCGTTGCAACAACAATGAGTGTGACCGACTGACGGTGTCAGCGTTCGCCGGAACATCACGCAACAACCAATCCGGTGGCAGATCGCTGTGCACCGCATCGGAGTCAGGTTGCGCGGATTGCGAGGCTTGCTCAGGCCGGTGATTGGGCATGTGCCGCAATGCATTCACCGCATCATCACCCAGACGTGCGCGCAATCGATCTAACAAATCATGCAACGCTGTGTTGTCGATCAAGTGCGACGGTTTGTCAGCCTCCAGATCTAACGCGAGCGTGCGCACACTGAGTGTCTCGCTAATGTCGGCCTGCAGGCTGACAGAGACAACCGGTTGCGTCAGCTGGCAACGATCCAGATGTGCCTGTAACAAGCGCTGCCAATGGACAAGACGAAACCCGGGCTGGCTTAACGACACCGTGAGTGTGCCGGCCTGCTCGCGCCAACCATGAAAGATAAAGCGCAGCACACGCACTGCGCCTTGTTGTTGGCGCAGGAAATGCTCAAGCTTGCCGAGCAAGACTTCGCATGCCTGCGCCAGTTGCTGCGCAACGCTGATCTCGGCATCGAGCAACAACACATCCGAAAAATGCGCCGTCGGTTGCAAGGGAGTGCGTAGCTCGGGCAACTCGCCAAACGCCTGCGCTAACGATTGCAACAAACCCGGGCCAAAGCGACGCGCAAGACCGGCGCGCGGCAAGCGCCGACAATCGGCAATGCGCTCGACGCCCATCTCACGCAATGCCGTAATTGTGTTGGGCGCCCAGCCGGTAACGCCGATGCCTAACGCGCCTAACTGTTGTTGGAAGTGACTCGCTCTGGCGCCGTGTGCGACGACATCCTGTGCATCAGCAAACACACCGGCGCGCACCAACCATTGCGCAGCACTGGCGCTAGGCGCAACGCTGTAGCGCACGTGATGACCAGCGCTGCGTAACTGATGCAGCAACTGCGCACACAACGACTCAATGCCTTCGAATAATTTAAGACTGGCGCGCACCTCTAACAAAACCATGTCGGGTGGCTCTGGCGAGACTGCCGGGCTGAAGGCGATCATCGATTCTGCGATCCCGAGCAACTGTTGTCGCTCAGCCTCAGCGTCGCGCTCGATGATCGTGAGCTGCGCACACATCGCCAGCGCGTGTTTGAGCTTGTGGCCGGTGAACACACTGCGCCCGTGAGCGGCGCGATTGACTGCCACAATCGTGCGCGCGGCATCATCATCGACAACCACACAAGGCGCATCGATGTCGCACTGCACTTTATGGACTTGCAGCGGCAATGCCGGAAAGTACACACACAACCACACCGGATCACGGGACACCTCTGGCTGCGGCGGCGCTGCGGTGCGGCTGACCGGCGTGATGCGCGCCGGTGCTGGTGCACTGCCCTCTCGCGCCGGTGACTGCGCCGGGCTAAACGCTGCAAACAAATCCGGGTGTGGGTTGGTGCGCGCGCGCCGACTCATGAATCGACCTTGATCTCATCACGCGTCATTGCTGCGCCAACATCAATGCCCGCATCAAAATCCGTCACGACTGCTGGCTTGCCGCCACGCACTTTTAACAAATGCACATCGCGCTGCCCGTCATGCGCATCCAGATACAAACGCAGCGCTGCTGCCGACGGCTCGCCGCGCGCTTTCTCGCCGCGCAATGCAATTGCCCAACAGCGATGCGTGTTCGCCGCGACCTGCAAACGACGACTGAACTGTTGCATGGAGATCGCAGGCTGACGACGACGCGTGGTGAATGTGGCCTGCCGCTCTAGCAAATCGGCCCACAACAACACCGCGATACAGGTGCCCGACGCTAATGCCTGCTCAGCAGCCCACGCCGCATCAGCCGGACTGCGCGGATGGATCACCAACATGCGCTCCGGCGATAAACCCCATTGCAGCAACGCGGGTGCGTTGGGCAAAAACGGCGGTGCAATCCAGACAATCCAGCCTGACTGACGCCCCGCCATCGCAGCTAACGCCGGCATCAATAAGCGCAGCTCACCCACACCTGACTGGCCGCTGAGCAGCTCTGTCAGCCCGGCAACCGGCCAGCCACCACCGGGTAAACACGCATCCAGCGCCGGATAACCGGTGCTGCAAACCGGCGCATCGGTGTGTGTCAGCGCATTGGCACGCCACAGGCCAGCGGACTCAAAAACGGCATCCAGCGACAGTTGTTGCCCGGAAATCTGTGTTTCGGCGGGATTTTCAGAAAAAAAAACTCCGGAGGGAGATACCGGAGTTGCAGGTTGTTGCTGCGGTGAGCCGGAAAGACCGGCGTCAGTGGCGGAGGAATGCTCTGACGCCGGTGGCGGCCCATGCCCGTCTGCAGGAATGCCTTTAGGCATTTTCGACGACATATTCGATCCTTCTATCTCGCGTGCATCAATGCACCTGCACGCCATCACGAATGACACCCACCACGACGCCTTCGATCACTAATGACTCTTCCTTGAGGTCAACACGAATCGGCTCGAAATCTGTGTTTTCGGGCATGAGCCACACCAAACTGCCTTCCTGACGGTAGCGCTTGACCGTCACTTCATCTTCCAGCCGGGCAACGACCACCTGCCGGCTACGCACCTCAGGGGTGCGATGCACCGCTACAAGATCACCATCCATAATGCCGATATCTTTCATACTCATGCCTTTGACACGCAGCAAGTAGTGCGGCTTAGGGCTGAAAAACGCCGGATCTACGCGGTAGTGAGCCTCGATATTCTGCTCTGCCAGAATAGGATGACCTGCGGCAACCTGACCCACCAGCGGCAGACCAATCTGGTCGCGCAGCGAGTCTTTGAGCTGAATGCCGCGCGATGTGCCGGGAATCAGATCTATAACCCCTTTGCGCTGCAGGGCACGTAAATGCTCTTCTGCGGCATTGGGCGATTTGAACCCTAACTCACGAGCGATCTCGGCACGCGTCGGCGGCATACCGGTCTCCGTCATGAAGTCTTGTATCAGAGTCAGTATCTGCGCCTGGCGTGGTGTCAGCTCATTCATGGCCGCTTCCTGTATAAAAAGTCAGTGACTGTAATTATATACAGGTCGCATCTTTGCGCAAGCACTTATCGCGCATCGCAACAACGCAACCGGCCAACCACAAGGCCACGCCAACGTTTCGCTCCCACCAAGTCGCTGATCATCAAAGATTAAGCGAAATTTGCCTGTCGCGGATATCAGACAAGTATTTGCTTAACGCTGCCGACAATTTCTGGCATCATTACGTCAACTTTGGGCTTGGGCCTTAAGTTTTTTTGTATCTTTGATACTGTTTTGTACAAAAACGAATGGGGTTTTTTGTAATGATTAAAAACGTTCTGAAAGTCGGCGCAGCCGCATTGGTACTTGGCGTGGCTTCAGGTTGCACCAACACCACATTGTTAGAAGAAGTTCGTGCAACTGCTAACTCAGCCGCAGCTGACGCAGCAGCCGCTAAAAGCGCCGCTGAAGCAGCACGCGCTGCCGCAGACCGTGCCAGCCAACAAGCTGCAAGTGCACAAAGCACCGCTAGCCAAGCGCTGACAACTGCAAACTCTGCACAGTCTTGCTGCGACGCGAACACAGAGCGTCTGGAAAGAATGTTCCAGAAATCCATGTCCAAGTAACTCCGGTTACCGACGTGTAGATGCCGCTGCCCTTTTCGGGTTGGCATCACAAAAAACGCCGCGCAATGCGCGGCGTTTTTTTATGCCTGTTATTTGAGGCGAGTCAGGCAGGTTTGGCGCAGTGCCACCAAACCACCATCAATAGCATTACGCTTCTTTCTTGCCACGCCCAAACAGCCCCATGGCCCAGCGACCCAACGCACCTAAAGCCAACACGGCAATCACGCCGAACTTCTTCAGGAACAGCAGCAAGCCGCCAATCAGGCCTGCCTTAGCTGCGACCTTACCCGCGACCAACGCACCGATACCGTACGCCGCCACTTTGTCGTATTGCGGGTCGAAATCGGTATAGCGACTGCCTTCATTGAAGGCCACCATGCCCAGGACCGTTTCGCGGCTGGCATTGATCTCGGCGAGCTGGCTGCCAGCAGCGATGAACGTCATGCTCAAATAGCCTTTACGACCTAACGCACGAATATCGTAGTTCAGCGTGCTCTCTTCGCTGTCGCCGAAGCTGTATTCCTTCGCCCAGTACAGCTTATGCGTGCTGGCGTCGTAGCGCGGTTGCTCTGCCCAGCCGAGCAGCTCAATGGCTTCATACCCGGCTTCTACCCGACGCTTGCTCTCATCACGCGTGTCGGACTTCATCGAACGCAACATCTTGTCGTAATCAATCTCGGCCGCGTCTTCGTCCGAAATATAGCCTTCGTCGACGTACTCGATCGTTACAGCCCACGAGTCGCTATCGAGCGCGCTGTAGCGTTTGGGGAACAGCATGCCGAGCACCGGTGCGCCACCCGGCGGGTTGCCCCAGATGTCGACCAATACGGTGCGCGCGCCATTGCTGTTCAGAAAGATGTAGTCGTCCGGCACGCTGAGCGTAGCGAGGTCATCGCCAAGCGCGACAGTGCCTTGCTGTTTGTCGAGCCCGTCCCAGATCGCGCCCATTTCGGCGTAAAACGCGTCTTGCTGAGCCTGAATCTCTGCGGCAAGCGCCTCCTCGTCTATCTCCGCTTCCTGCGCATACGCACCCGGCGCACAGAACACGGCCAAAATTGCAGCCACGCCACACACGTGGCGCCACATCGTTGTCGTTGCAGTTTTAGTGGTCATTGTTTTCGTCTCTTCATTGGAATTATTCGACATCGTACTTTCATCGTATTGCTGTTAGTGGCCGGCCTGGGCGGCAGTCTCGACAACCACACGCTCCTTACCCACCGGGACGGGCACACCAAGACCGTCATACACCACTTGCTCCATCTGTTGCCAGTCTGGCTGTGCGTTGCGATCACGCGTGGCAGCGACGAACGCACGCATCATGAGGGTGAGATCGACCTCGCCGTCAGCCAGCTCATCGATATCGACAGCGACAGGTGCGTCGCCTGCGGCAGCGTCCACCGTGAGATCCGACGCCTCTTGCGGCGCGGCCGGCGTTGCTAACGGTACGTGCGCCTCAACGAGCAACGCGCCGTTCAGCCAGCCTAGCTTGACCGGCTGATTGACGATGCGAACCGGCGTGCCGACCGGCAGGCTGGCGAAAAAGACCGCGATGTCCTCAGGGAACATACGAATACAGCCGTGCGTGACGCGCATGCCTACGCCAGCCGGCCGATTGGTGCCGTGAATCAGGTAGCCCGGCAGCCCAAGGCGCACCGCGTAGTCACCGAGCGGATTATCCGGGCCTGGCGGCACCACGCGTGGCAGTGGATCGCCGGCTTCCTCGTGTTCCTTGCGGATGGATGTTGGCGGATACCACGAGGGGCGCTCGTTTTTGGCGACGACCTTGGTCATACCCAGCGGCGTTTCCCAATCCATACGCCCGATGCTGATCGGGTACGTCATGACTTTGGCAGGCGCACTCGAGGTAGCGGCTATGAAGTAGTAGAGCCGGTATTCGGGCAGATTGAGCACAACACCACGGCGCGGCGCATCGGGCAGCACAAACTGTGTCGGCAGCAACACTTCGGTGCCCTCGCCCGGCAGCCAGGGATCGACCGCAGGGTTGGCACGCACCATGTCGTTGTAGCCCAGACCATGCCGGCGGGCGATATCGACGAGCGTATCTGCCGCGCTCGCTTCAACCGTCGTCACGGCGCCGATGACATCGTCGCCGGCCGGCGGCAAAACAAAAATCTCGGCGCTCGCGGCGCGCCCGAGGAGCCCGACCAGCGCAATCAGAAGCGCTACCATTCGCCATGATGTTGGTGTCATTGTCATCCTGCCGTTGACCCTGCGCAGTGCGGCACGTAGCCTTTACCCCGTTCGGCAATTATAGCTGAAAAGGGGAACATCTTGACGATCGTCGTCAAAATCAAAATCAGCAATAAAGACATTCGCGAGTTACGTAAAGCGATGCAGAACGCACGCGATACGATCGCAAGCGCGGACGAGCAAGATATTCTGGAAGCGGCCCGCTCGCTGCTGGATGAGTTCGACACGCGTAACGCACCCGATTTTGTGCGAGAACGCGTGCCGCGATTGGTCGCGATGACCGACATGCTCGAAGACAAGGACTGGGCGCTACCCAAACGTCAGCGCGAGAAAATACTCGCCGCCCTCGTCTACTTCGGCGACCCCGATGACCTGATCCCTGATGATGTGCCCGGCCTCGGTCTGCTCGACGACGCGATCATTATCGAGCTGTTGCTGATGGAGCTGCAACACGTGATCGAAGCGTACCGCGATTTTTGTCGCTATCGCAGCAGCCTCATGAAAACCGTGCCTGCTGATATTCGTGAGCAACGGCTTGAGAAACGTCGTTGGGCTCTGCATGGCCGCATGCAACGTCGTAGCAAAAATGATCGCAGCGGGTTGCCGTCGAAATCTTTGATTTGATTTTGGGTGAGCGAGGATCGCTCTTTTTGGCTCGCTAGCTGTGTGCTGCAATTGTTGGTATGTTTTTAGGCTGAGTACGCTTTCGTTTCCGGCTATGCGTTTTGCGCTCGGATTGATTGCTGTGGCGCTGCGTTAAATATCAAAAGTTCAGCAAGTTATATGGATATTCGAATGAACGTTCTTTGGTTGTTTAATAGACACTGCGATTCTCGTAGTTTCGATAGAACCAGCTGTTACGTTTCTTTTTCGAACTCTGTGGTCGATTCACGTTGAAGAAGTGCTATGCGAGCCCACTCAAAGAATGCTCGAGCAAGTTGTCTCGCGAGCATTTCATCTCTCGAGCACTACTTGACTTTGTAGCTGACGAAAATGGCCTCGTGGATCTGGGAGGTCCGTTCGCACTTAGGGAGCCGACCAACTCAAAGAACTTAGGAGTCTCCAAAGTTCTATGCGAAAAGCATAACTCTGAATTGGCTTTCGTGGATGCAGAGATGATGACGCTAGTTTCCGGTATCGCAAATTTCAATAGGAGCGACGTCGATAGGACTATTGACGTTAAAGGTCACGTCTTGACTTTCTGGGTACTAAAATTCCTATTCGGTATGTATGCTTCTACCAATCGACTAAGTTGGATTGGCGATACAGATGTAATCATGTTTTTGCTACATATTCTCTTTCAAAAATCCAGTGTTCCCAAGTCCATTGGCCTAAGCATGAATGTCGACCCAGGGGCAGCTCCTCCGCCTCACAGGGTTTTGGTTGACCGGGGCGGTTACCCACCCTGGTGTTTTCGGGTGCAGGAGAGCGGGCATCAATTCGAGAGATTTTTTCTCTGGTGCTACCCGCTTTCAATTCATTTTAGTCTGTTTGGTTCGGATTACGACACGAGATTCGTTTATAGGCCATCCGAACTCGGCTTAATAACCAATGAGCCACCAAAACGATTGGAGGTGAAGATTGACTGGGAAAAAACGTAACAAATCACTGCAGCAGACACGGGGCATCTGTCATGTCTCTTGCTTGCGCAAGAGCCACGCCAGCTGCGTCCGCGCAGCTGAGCATCGGCGTTAGGTTGCTGGTCGGTCGTCGTCTATGCCCACCGCGAGCGAACTCGGCGCAGCGATCGATGCGCTTGGTATAGACAAACGTCAGCTGTTGGCTTCAACTGCCGAACAAGCGAAAGACCAAATCAGAACCATTCGCTCTCTCCAAGGTGAGCTTCGCTCGATAAAACGAACTGCGAATCTTGAAATGAAAACCATCCGCGCAGCCTACCGCGACAAGATTGCGAACGCTGGATCGGTTACTGGAGGAATATTCTCCCTGTTCGGTAAGCGAGGGTTGGCGGGAAACTTGCGAGCCGATGCGAAGCGCGCAACAAGGAGGGATCGTGATCGAGACTTGGCGCCATTCGAAGACCTGAAACTCTATATCGATAATTTATTGGCGCAGTTGGCCGACGCCAAGAATCAATTCGATGCCTATCTCGGCGAACTCAAAATCGCGGCTGGGACAGAAAGACCCAGTCGCGACTCCAAAGGACCCTCAAGTGGACAGTTTTGTACAAGTTGTGGAAAGCGGGTCGGGAAGACGCACAAGTTCTGCGCGAGCTGCGGCAAGAAGATCGAGCGCGGCTCGACCTAACCAGTCACTGCAGCCGACACGGGGAGAATGTCACAGCCTTTGCATTCGCAAAGCCTGCGCCAATCGCGTCCGTGCGTCTGAGCCACGGCGTTATACGTCATCAGGGACGCTGCCACAATGAATGTGTATGCGCTTTGTTACAACTGCAAAGGGATTTTTTCTTCGCCGCATATCATTGGAGGTTCTGGCTCCATCATGATGGCAGGAAATACCTTAGGGCCATGTCCGTCCTGTGGAGGAACAGGAGGGATCTTCAATGGGGTTTACGATTGCGCGAAGAACACAATCGATTTGCTTACATCGCCAAGTATCAATGAGCATCATCTCGAGCGACTTCGCAAAATTCTGGTCGATACGAGATCAAAAGAGCTTCCAATTGAAGCTGTCGAATTGGAAATCGACACCCAAGTGCCGGAGCTTCGATCTCTGAAGGACGTGCTACCGAGGACGCGAAATGAGCTCTATGCGTTTGCCGGTTTAGTATTAGGCATTCTTGTAGCAATTGGTGGCGGTGCATCCAAATTGATAGAGTCCGAGACGTCGTTGACCGAGGCCGAGGTATCTCAAATTGTAGAGCAAGCTTTGGCACGAGGGCCTAAGCCGGCAATGCCATTGACAGGTAAAAAAACAAATAAGGTAGGTCGAAATCAACCTTGTCCATGCGGTAGCGGGGAGAAATATAAGAAATGCTGTCGATTACGCAAGTGACATATAACAAATCACTGCAGCAGACACGGGGCACCTGTCATGTCTCTTGTTTACGCAAGAGCCACGCCAGTTGCGTCCGCGCAGCTGAACTTCGGCGTTAGGTGTCGCTGAGTAACTGCATGCGAAAAGCCTTTAGCAAAGGGTCACCATTGGAGAACCAGATCGGGTTCTCTCGCGCCATTCAGGTCGGATCGCATTTGGCGATATCTGGAACTGCGCCGATTGGGCCTAGCGGAGAAACCATCGGCAAGGGCAATCTGTATCTGCAAACCCGCAGGTGCCTTGAGCTTATTATCGACGTGGCGCGTGAAGCGGGCTTTGATCATTCGACTGTTGTGCGGACTCGCCTTCTACTCGTAGACATCGTCCAATGGGAGCAGGCGGCGCGGGCGCATAGGGAAGTATTCTCAGGAGTGGCTCCAACTTGCACTTTTGTTGAGGTTTCTCGGTTTATCGATGAACACTGGCTTGTCGAGATTGAGGCTGATTGCATTCGAGGTGGTCATGTCCGCAATACCTAACCAGACGTTGCAACTGACACTTGACCCTGCCACGACCATCGCTATCGCAAAAGCACGCATCGTCTCAAACGCACCTGAGCACCGACGTTACATTTCATAATGATGATTATATTTGTAATTACAAAAGAAGGATTTAGAGAACTCGAGAGCGTCATAAATACAGGCAAGTATCCTGTATGGGTTGGTGGCGGAGTATTGAGTGAGCAAGAAGAAGCTAGAGTTAGAGGAAACGACGTCGAGCTAACAAATTTTTTTCATAATATTGATCCGAGTGATGACGAGGCAATTGATGATTGTCTCGCGACTATTGCAGAGCATCATCCTGGAGAAAGGATTTGGCTAGAATGCCAACCGTAAAAGAAGTGTAACGAAGCTGGCCTTGGTATCTGTATGCGAACTCAGTCGATGACTATGCTAGAGAAGCTTCAGGGATCTTGGAAATCTGATGCGGAGAGAACACTAGCCTCGATGCGAAGCGTAACCGGCGTGAGCGCTCGCGCAAGAAAGATGTTTGAGAACGATTTTTTCGGTCACCTTATAGTTGACTACCGCGGCGAGACCCGGCGCATGGTTCTGGACGACGAAGATTACGACACGGGATTTACGCCGTTTGAGATAGTAGATGAACGCGATGAGTCTGTTGTCTTGAGGGCATGGGATCCCATGTGGGAGGATTTCATGTTGCAGGAAATATTTTTTGAGGGTGACGCTTACTATGTCCTTACGGGAAAGCCTCTCTTCCGGGAGTATTTTTGTCGTGTCGACCAAGAGATCTAAAAAGACGTTGCGACTGATGAGCAAAAGTTGCCTATCGTTTGACTTCCTATTGCCGATCTAGCGGATACAAAATCGCTGCTCGATTCAGCACACTGATCATCATGGTTTAAGCGGCTATGACCGGCTGGTTCTGGGCGTTAGCAGCCCGTTCAGCTATTGTTGGTTGAGAAAATTGGAAGGAATGGAAACCTACAGCATGGCGCCCTATAACAAATCACTGCAGCAGACACGAGGTGCCTGTCACGACCCTTGCTTACGCAAGAGCCACGCAAGCTGCGTTCATGCAGCTGGGCATCGGCGTTATAGGACAACCTTAGACACTATCGCGAGGGTCGGCTAATGACACGAAGCGAAATTCCGTGTTGCGGGTCGGCTATGTGCAATTATTGCGTCGTGAGCTGAACAAGTCGGTCTGCCAGAGCGTCGAAATCAGCCTTACTCGATCGTCCATTGGTCATACACACCCGAATGACGCTTTTTCCCTCGAATTTGGTTTCAGAAATCCAGGCAGCACCGGAATTGACAACCGCGTTCACGATTTCTGCCACTGTTGGACTTGCCTGTGGAGGGGTCAAGCAAGCGACGGCCATTCTGGAGTTGTTTTCCAAGCGCCATCCCTCTTTCTGAAGCTTCTCCGTGAAGTACTCGATGAGCCGGATACCACGTTCGACGTGCTCCGCATACCCGCGCCAACCAGCTACGCCGAGAGACAAGAACAGCCTCAGTCCTATGAACCTGCGAGACCACTGAATAGAATTCACGTAGTAGTCAACTGACGAATCGTTGGATGGCATGTAGTCCGTGGAGACGTTGAAAGCTTCGTTGAGAATGGCTTTGTGCCGGGTGAGCAAGATGCCTGCCCCCATTGTGGTGGCGAACCATTTGTGAGCGTCGATAGTGACTGAATCGGCCCGGTCAATGCCGGCCAATACCTCTTTGTACCGAGTAGAACAAATCAACGCTCCTCCCCATGCAGCGTCCACATGAAACCAAATTGAGTGCTTCTGAGCGACATCCGCACAGGAATGGATCGGGTCTACGACTCCGGCATTCGTAGTCCCGGCCGTCGCTGCGATCATGACGGGTACCGCGCCCGCAGACGCATCTGCGCTAATAGTTTCCTCGAGGACACGTGCGTCCATACGTCCTTGGCCATCAGTATTAATGAGCTTGACTGCCTCTCGGCCAATCCCAAGCTGGTGCGCTATCTTTAGCCACGCCAGATGGCTCTCACGAGACACATAAACGAGGGGCTGTCCGCCGAACGCGCGCGCTCCAGTTTTGGAGAAACCAGGTTCCCCTCTGGTCAGTGCACAAATAACGGCCGTGTTGTTCGCTTCCGATCCACCGCTAGTAAAGTGACCGCTAGATTCTTCTGGCAAGCCGACCTTTCTGACTAGCTGATCGACAACATGCTGTTCGATTTCGACAGCCGGGGGAGCGTGGGACCAAACGCAGACTTGGGGGTTGAAGGAAGCCGCGATTCTATCTGCGCATACCGACGGGAAACTGGGCGACGGATTGAAAAGGCCAAAGTATCTTGGATGGGTCATTTGAACCAGTCCTTCCTTCAAGGAGTCTGTAACCCATGCGATTAGGTCTGTTAGCTCCTCCGGCTGATCGAATGATCGTTTAGCCAGCTCTTCTCGAAAACGTGAAAGGTCTATTGTCGGCGAAACCGAACCCTCCCTTACCACCTTAATCGCGTCTCCGATGAGCTCAGACAGCAAGTGATCTACCTCCTGCTGAGACGATTGATCGGGGAAGAGCGAAGAGTCGCTGCTCTGAAAGTCACGCCGTTGCATGATGTCCTCCTGATCAACTGTCGTCCATACACCTCGAAGACTACAGTAGGTGACGATCGCTGTCTCTGACGTTTCGAACTGGGGGTCCGTTCTTGGCCGATCGCGAACCTTCGGGTTATTCTTAGCTGAGACCACCTGCACGGAACGGAGACCCGTAGCATGTTGCCCCATAACAGGATATTGCAGCTGACACGGGAGATCAGTCGCGCCCCTCGCCTCGGCAACCGCGGCGCAATCTCTATTCGCGGTGCTAAACACCAGCGAAATACGTCATGGAGCCATCAATGATTGCCCAAATCACACGCCCGTCGGTCCACAACCACTGGTTCTTACTAGTAGCACCAATTGTTGTATTGGGTAACGCCATCGTGACTAACACTCAAACAATTACACACTTGGTGGAATTTGGCGTGTTGTTCGACTTCGTTGTGTTGCTACCAGCTCTGTATGTCCTGTGCTATCGGAAACGCAAGCGCAGAACCCTTGTTCGGGCAATCGGTCTTGCTTGCCTGGGGGTTTGGGCTGCAACCAAACTCATTCCCGATGCTGATCGGATGTTGCTCATCTATCTTGCGCCTGTACGCTACGTCGGGTTGTTGGTTCTCATTCTATTGGAGCTAGCGATTGTTCGACTGATCTTTACTTCCCTCTCGGCGGGCAAATCCAGCGCGGAGGTGATCGACAAAGCAAAAGATGCAGCCGAGATGCCAGAGTGGGTCGCGCGATTGTTAGTCTGGGAGGCTGGTGTATGGCGACGCTTGTTTTTATCGATACGTCGTCTCATAAAGCGAGACCGTGATGACGTTTAACAAGACACTCCAGCAGAAGCGCAGACTGCAACGTTGTTAGATTTGCTGGAGCCAGAAAATAATGCCTAACCCGACGTTGCAACAATCACTTGCCTCTGACGCACGTGTCACATCCGCGATACGCACAACAGACTCCGCTGCAGCCAAGTCTATGCGTTACGTTATCGGCAAGTTCGCAGCGGTTACTATTGCCATGTTCTTCGTTATCGGGTGCGCGACTCCGAACCGTGGCGCGACGAATGGTTGTTGCGTTTACGTCACCGATGGCTCGGAAGCTGTTCCGAGTCTCATTGCTTTGGAGGAGTCTCTGGAGATTGAGTTGCTACAGCAGATGCCTAGTCGCGTCCGTGCGGGAAGTATCTGCTGGTATCAAACGCCAGAGGGTGGAATGAGTGCGGACACCCCTGGAGTAACATACCTCTTCCAAAAAACCGATAATAAATGGCAATTAACGGGCGAGCTCCTCGTGTTTCGGCATCAGAGAATCAAATGACTCGTACGCGGAACATCTTAGCCGAGCATCGACATTCAACGAGTAACGCAATCTGACGAGTCGCTGATTTCTTGGCATCAGACCATCTTCTTATGACAGCAACCATCGGCGTTATCGCCGCACTTCTGTCGGCAATCAGCCAAGCGATAGCACACGCTTTGCTAGCGGGTGGGCGAGACAAGCTCGCTATACGAGGGCTGATCGGTGCGACCGGATTGATTGCGGCGCTCCCGCTGACCTTGCTGGTACCACTTCCAACAGGTCAACTGTGGTACTGGCTACTCGCCTCTGGCGTTTTACACGCCATCTACCAACTGACACTTATCAAAGCGTACGCAGATGAGGACTTCTCTGTCGCTTATCCATTGGCGCGAGGTATTGTGCCATTGGCAACAGCAATACTTGGCGTCGCGCTTCTCGGTGACAAACCGTCTCCTAGCGTGTTTGTCGGTGTCGCACTCGTGTCGGTTGGCTTAGTGTTCATCGCTATCGAAAAGCGCCCTGCGCATGCCGGAATGGTCGCAGCGGTATTCGCCGGATTGCTCACAACGGGGTATACGCTGCTTGATGCTCACGCAGTGCGAATCAGCCCAGCGATGTGGACTTTTATCGTCTGGTTCTTCATCTTCGATGGTGCAATCATGTCAGTGATCATCGTATTAAGGAGAAGGCGCTCGACATTGATTGCCCTACGCAAGGAGTTCCGTCAGGGATTTTCTGCAGGTATATTCTCACTGGTTACCTACTCGGCTGCGCTCGTTGCATTGCGTTTTATCCCGACGGGCTCAGTTGCCGCAATACGAGAAACCAGCATCGTATTTGGAGCCATCATCGCCTCCGTGTTTCTGAAAGAACACCTGAACAACAGACGCAGGATCGGAATTGCAGTGGTCGCTATTGGTGGGATCGTCGTTGCGCTATGAACATGGCAGTACAGCGCACGCCATCCACGATGCCCTGTTCGGAGACCAACATTGACTAAAATCAGTACCCACGCTCCGGTCATACTCAAAAGACTGGGTGCCAGCGACTTGAGTCAGCTGGAAGCCATGCTGACGCTTTTTGGACAGGCTTTTGATGACCCTGATACGTACGACTCTGCACGCCCCAGCAAGGACTACCATCAAAAGCTGCTAAGGAACGACCTACTGATAGCGCTTGTCGCCCTCAAAGGCGAGCGTGTTGTTGGTGGGCTAACCGGCTACGAACTTCCGAAATTCGAGCAGGAGCGCAGCGAGTTGTACATCTATGATCTGGCAGTGTCAGCAGAGCATCGTCGCGAAGGCGTTGCAACAGCACTCATTAACGAATTTAGGAACATCGCCACGGCTCGCGGTGCGCATGTTGTGTTCGTTCAGGCTGACTATGGCGATGAACCGGCCATTGCCCTCTACACAAAACTTGGCGTCCGGGAAAACGTTATGCACTTTGATATTGCTGTGGAGAAATAGTGGATTCGCTTGCAATCGCTCTGTTTGACGAGCGCTTCTGACTGACGTGTCTCGCGATCATCGCGCTTGCGGTGATTCTGCCGCCAAGGCTTCGGCCACCGCGCGCAGCAACTCACTGCGATGAAACGGCAAACCTCACCCAATTAATGCCAATATCCGATTTGGTCAGTCCCGAAATTGTCGCGGCGTCATGCCGAAATAGCGCTTCATCGCAGTCGCAAAATTACTTTGGTGATTGAAACCGACTCGCTGCGCGATCTCCAGTACCGACAACTCGGTTTGTCGAAGTAGTCGCTTGCCTTCATGCAAGCGCTGCTCTTGTATGAATTCCGACACTGTCTGACCGAACATGCTGCGAAAACCATAAAACAACTTGTTTCTGTTGATTCCCAGCATGCTACTCAAAGCGGCGACCGTCGGCGGATGCGCATGCTGCTGAATCAGAATCGATCTTGCGCTCTCAATGGCGACTTTGTCGGCACTGGATAGTCGGGCGTCAGGAACGCCCGCTCTGGAATGCATCAGAAAATCGATGGCACAACACAACAGCTCTACGCAGCGCGCCTCAATGAACGCAACACGCAGTGAGTCCTTCAGAGTAGTCTGCATAATATCTGCTGTGATCGAATTCAACCGCGATGTGAACTCGTAGTATTCGTAGTAACTGTCACGATCTCGTGGCTCCAGTGCATCCTGCAGTAACTCGGGCATATCATCCAGGCTCTTTCCGGCGACCGCCTCTACGAATTCCGGTTTGCAGCACACGGTGACCCAGGCATGGTGTGCACCGGCTGGTAGCTCTTCCAGCATTTCGCGCCCCGGAGGATTGTTGATAATACGCCAAGACGGCGTGTCGACAATTACTGACTTCAAACCGGCCAGTTGCATGGCTACGTTGGCCGACAAACTAAAGTTGAACCGAATCCATTCTCCATCGCGGACGCGATAGGCTTTCGACTGACGCCAATTACAGTCGAAAATTACGGCCTTCAATCCGCGCGCTAAATCGAGGAACTCAATTTTTCCGTCACCGGATTCATTGTCGACCTGAAATTGCAGAGAACGGCCGAATGGCGTGTCGATTTCCCACGTCTGCACTGATCCCTCGCCCAAAAGAAGGGGCGCGAAAGGCTCAACGTTCTGCCAATTGAACAACGGGGGCTCTTTAGTCATGCGAACATTGGATAGCACAAGTCGTTGTACCGCAAGTGCGCTGCCATAAGAAACACTGCTATTGGCAAAAGACATTGCGACCCAGGAAGACTAAAACTATGTCTGACATCGAGCGACTACAGGGGACAGCTTGATGCCATTGCGACAAAAAAACACTCTCGGGGGCGACACATGAAACACACTAGCCGGTACTACCTCACTGCGATCGCGCTGGCTGTAGCTGCGCAATTACCTGCAGCCGCACAGGACAACACCTCTGCCTCCGCTGACAATGAGCGCACGCTCGACGTAATCACGGTAACCGCGCGGAAAAAGGAAGAAAGTGTGCAGGATGCACCACTGGCAGTCAGCGCCGTTTCTGGCGCGCAACTTGAACGCGCTGGAATCGATTCATTCGACGCTGTGCTGAACACGATTCCCAATGCAGGTCAGTCATCGGGTATTGCCGGATCCATTCAGGGACTAGTCAGTATTCGCGGCATCTCAACCTTGATTCGGTTTGTCGGCCTGGAGACAGGCGTGGGCTTCTATATCGATGGCGTCTACATGGGACGGCCGGAGAATTTTAATCAGGATCTGATTGATGTCGAACGAATTGAAGTACTGCGCGGTCCGCAAGGCGCCGTCTTTGGCAAGAACACCATTGCCGGTGCGATCAATATCATTACGAAGAGTCCCAGTGACGAAACCACGGGCGTGGCGGAAGTGCAGTTCGGAAACTACAACCATGCCAGATTCCGTGGTCTTATTTCCGGGCCGCTCAGCGACAATGTTTCGGGGTCTCTGTCCGTCGGGTATGTTTCTCGTGACGGATTCGTAGAGCATGTTGGGGATGGGCCGGATCTCGATACCGCCGACCTGACGACCTACCGCGGTAAACTGAGCTTCACACCGAGCGACAACATTGAGCTCACCGTCGCGCTGGATGGGCTCACGGACCGCGGCGAGCCGGCCTTTTTTGAGGTCACAGAGTTCGCCTTCTTTTCAGATCCGTCTCTTGAGACACCATTCACGACCAACCAGGATCAACCCAATTTCCTGGATAGGGATATTTGGGGTATGTCGGTCACTGCGGATGTCGGCGTTGGCGACGGCAACTGGACCACGATACTGGCCTATCGCGAGTCCGAATTCGATGCAGCACTGGACGACGACAAGCTCAACGTACGCGTCTTTCCTGACTTTTTTGGACAAGAATCCGAAATCACCTCACTTGAAACGAGATTCGACGGCACCGTTGGTGACCGCTGGGACTACGTAGTCGGCGCATATTACTACAAGCAGGATTCGAGCGGTCTTGGCGACTTCGCTCTGGGAGATTTTCTCACGGGCGTGCCTGGCGTCGAGGTGCCCATCGTACTGACCAGCACTATCGATTCGGAGAGTACCGCATTGTTTTTCAATACCAACTACGCATTGAGCGACAGGGCTTCGCTTGAAGTCGGTGGCCGATGGGTGACGGAATCGAAAGACGCAACGCATATACAAGATGATTCGACTGGCATATTCGGCAGCACGAATTTCGAACGCTCCAGAACGGACAACAATTTCTCTCCGACGTTGTCACTTTCCTACGATCTGACAGACAACGCCGTCGGGTATTTCCGCTATGCCGAAGGATTTAAGAGCGCCGGTTTCAACACGGATTTCGTATTCGATGGTGCCAATCTCGAAGTGTCACCGGAGGAAGCCACGTCTATAGAGCTCGGCGTCAAAGCGCGTTTGGCGGGTGACCGGATGAATCTAAACGTCGCTGTTTTCGATACCGACTACGACGATCTACAGCTGTCACAGATCGTCGGCGCGGGCGTATCGCTGAACAATGCAGCAAAAGCGCAAATTTCAGGCGTTGAGGTGGAACTATCTGCAGTCATCGGCAGTGGTTTTGATCTGGCGGCAAGCGTTGGCTACCTGGACGCAACCTACGATGACTTCTCCGGATGCCCGGCAGCGGGATCGACCCCACCGGCGCTGGTGACACCGGACTGTTCGGGCAACGCGCTGAACCTTGCACCGGAATGGACTGGAGCCATCAGCGCGCAATATACCTATCAGACGGCCAACATAGGTGACATCGTTTATCGGGCCGACTGGAACTATCGCAGCGAAGTTTTCTTCGAACCGCAGAACGACCCGCGTTTAAGTGGCGACAGTCGCAGTCTGCTAAACCTGCGCACTGGCATTGTTAACGATCGTTGGGAAGTCTTCGGCTGGGTCAACAATGCGACTGATGAGACGTACGTCAATTTTGCTGACGATCGCAGTGCGATTGGTATTCTGACAACGGCAGCTTACGGGCAACCACGCACTTACGGTGTCACATTGCGAGCACGATTCTAAGATGGCGCTCGATCCCACCCGCGAGAATCAGACTGCCGAAAACATTCCAGAAAGTATCGACGCAGTCACACGGCATGGTGACATCGATTCTCTCACTATCGACGGCACTCGAATCGCGTTTTGGCGAGTCGGCGACCACCCTCGGTCAGTCGTATTCATACACGGCAACTCGGCCTGCAAAGAGGTGTTCTTTCGCCAGTTCGATGCGTTTGCAGGCGAGTCGGTATCGATGGTTGCTATTGACCTGCCAGGCCATGGCGCGTCGATGGACGCGTCGGAACCCGCAAAGCAATATACGATTCCCGGATACGCGCGTCTCGTCCAGCAAGTACTGAAAGCGCTTGATGTGGAGCGACCCTTGCTAGTGGGATGGTCGCTTGGCGGACACATCGCCATCGAAATGGCTGCAGGTGGTGTCGACGCAGCTGGATTGTTGATCGTCGGCACACCGCCGGCAGGACCGGGCATGGAACAGATTGGCGATGCATTCCTTCCGTCAGATGCAGGTGCGGTCACGATGCTTGAAAAGCCAACTGCCGAGCAAATTCGCGAGTATACCGGTGCGCTCTACGGCACTTGCCCCTCGGTCCCTGAATGGCTGCATACTGCAGCAGCGCGGACCGATGGTCTGGCAAGAAGCACGATGGGCGCGCATTGGGCCAGTGGTGCGACGGGATTCTCTCAACAGCAATTTGTTGCTGAGTCATCTCTCCCACTGTGCATCGCACACGGCGCCGAAGATGTTTTTATCAATGAGACGTATTTGCGTCAACTGGCAGTCAAAAACCTCTGGCGCGATGACATTCAGCGTTTTGAGCACTGCGGGCACGCCGCTTTTCTGGAGCAACCTGATATGTTCAACGAATTATTGCGCGCGTTCATCAATGACACGGTAGCACTATAATGACAGCCCCCTTAGTCGACACAGAGGTCATCAACGCGGTTACGGCATGGCGCCGCGACATCCATGCGCACCCAGAGATGGCATTCTGTGAAAACAGGACCGCCGCGCTCGTCGCAGAACAACTCGCGAGTTTCGGGATGACGGTGTCCACCGGTATCGCTACAACGGGTGTCGTAGGAGAATTGCATTTTGGCGAGGGGCCAACCATTGCGCTTCGTGCCGACATGGATGCACTGCCGATCAATGAGGCAAACAGCGTCGATTACAAGTCAACCCACGATGACTGCATGCACGCCTGCGGGCACGACGGTCACACCGCTATGCTGCTGGGCGCCGCCAAGCTACTGTCAAAGCGCACAGATCTTGTCGGGAAGCTGCTGTTTATTTTTCAACCGGCAGAAGAGAATGAAGGCGGGGCACGCGAGATGATTGCCCAGGGGGCGCTTGATCGATTCCCTTTCGATTCCATCTACGCGTTGCACAATATGCCCGGCCTACCAGTCGGGGAATTTCGCGTACGGGCCGGGCCGCTGCTGGCCTCTTTCGACAAATTTGATATCAACATCACCGGCAAGGGTGGCCACGGAGCAATGCCCGATCAGTGCAAGGACCCGATTCTGGCTGCGTCTGGCCTGGCCACTGAATTGAATACCATTGTGTCTCGTGACGTCGACCCTGGCAGTGCTGCCGTCGTGACCGTCGGTCAATTCTTGGCGGAAGGCACCTACAACGTGATCCCGGATGTCGCTACGCTCAAAGGTTCCTGTCGTGCCATTGAACCCGAGGCGCGCGCCAACATCGAACAACGAATAAAACGCATCTGCGAAGGTGTCGCGACAAGCTTCGACGTCGCTGTGGAATGCAATTTCCAGCGCGGCTACCCTGCCCTCAAAAACTCACTCGTCGAATCAGACCGCGTTGGCAACGCGCTGGACCGAGTTGTTGGCGCCGAAAACGTGGGGCGCACTTTCGACCCACTGATGGGTTCGGAGGACTTTGCGTTCTTTCTGCAAAAGAAGCCTGGATGCTATTTTTTGATTGGCAACGGTGATCACGGTGGCCCTTTGCACTCTTCAACGTACGACTTTTGCGATGCCGCAACACCCTATGGAATTGCAGCGTGGGTCAGTATTGCCGAAGAATTTCTGGGTAAGGGCGCTGAATAAAGGGGGAGTAGTATGAACTTTGATATTGCTGTGGACAAATAGCGGATTCGCTTGCAATCGCTCTGTTCGACCACCGTTTCTGACCGGCTTATGTCGATATCATCCCGCTTGCTGTCGTTGTGCCGCCAAGGCTTCAGCCACCGCACGCAGCAACTCGCTGCGATGAAACGGCTTGTGCAAGAGTGAACGGCTATCCAACTTCTGTGGCAAATCGACCAAGAGATCATCTGCGTAACCCGTCATAAACACAAACCGCACGCTAGGCATACGCGCTAGCAATTTCTTGCGCAGATCAGGACCTGACATTGCCGGCATGATGACATCGCTGAGCACAAGATCGGGTAAGCGCTCGTCGGTATCGAGTGCTTGCAACAAACGCTCCGGTGTCGCAAACGCACGCACCTCATACTTCGCCTGCGTCAGTAACTGCTCAGTCACCACTCTCACCAGAAGCTCGTCTTCAACCACCCAAACAATACTGTTCTCAGGCTCGGTTTGCTCGACCGCGAGAACAAAGTCTTCGGGTGTGCTGAAGCTACGCGGAATAGCGATAGTGAATACTGTGCCGCCCTCCTCTGGAGCGTCCACCGACACATACCCACTGTGCTCATCCACAACACGCTTCACACTCGACAGACCGAGACCGACACCGTTTTCTTTGGTGGAGAAAAACGGAGAAAAAATCTGACCGCGAATAGCCTCGTCGATGCCTGGGCCATCGTCAACAACGAGTAGCTGAACGACATCGGGCTCGACATTCAAGGACAGTGTGATGTGACCGCCTCGCTGGATCGCCTGCCCGGCATTCAACACGACGTTGTAGAGCGCCTGCTCCAGGCGATGGCGATCACCTAAAATAAACGCCGTGTCCGGCAAAGGCTCTAAAATCACCTCGGCATTCTCACCCACCAATGCACGGAGCAATGGCACGCTTTCTTCTAACAGATTCACCGCATCGATCGACGTCATTGAAAGTGGTAAGTCACGCACAAAATTCAACATGCGCGACGAGAGTGCGCCGGCGTGTAATGCCGCCGTTTGAATGTTGGTAATTGACTTCTCGTGCTCGGGATCAAGATCCTCCAGCAACATGAGTTCTGCATTGCCAAGAATGACCGTGATCACGTTGTTCAGATCGTGTGCGACAGCGCCCGTGAGACGTCCCGTATGCCGAAGCGCCTCGGCTTCGTCGATCTGCGTCCGTAGGGTTGCGAGCTGCGACTCTAACTCAACGATCCTTGTACGGTTAACGGTAGCGCCGACAAAACTGATTGGCGTACCGTCATCGTTGCGTTGCAAAACAGCCGCTCGATCCTGCACGTGCCGCACGCCGCTGTCGTTATTAACCGTGAAACAAGGCGCGTACTGACCCTTCTGCGACATCGCTAAATTGATCTGACTGCTGATGCGACTCTTGTCCTGTTCGGATAGATCGTTAATGTAGACGCTAGTGCAAATCGGACCAGGCTCTAACCCGAGAAGCTCGTAACATTTGTCCGACCACCACAACTCGCCGCTTGGCACATGTATACGCCAAAGACCGATGTCGTATTTCGCAAGAACCCGTTCATAGGCGCCAAGAATATCGTCGCGATCGATAGGCGGCTCTGCCGGTCGAATGGATATGACAATTCGGCCGTCTGGTTGAGCACAAACGTAGAGGCGTAAGAAACCGTCGTTCGCGCCTGGCACAACAACGCGGAACGAGCCTTCTTTTTGAGCAAGCTCAATGCACCGCTGCCAGTCTTTGAGTTGCTCAGGACCGGTGAGATCGTCCAACCATTCGGCGGTCTTAGACAGCCCGAATTGTAGATGGCATTTGTTGCTTCGAAACAGAATCCGGTGATCCGAGCTCAGTACAACGATGCCTTCTTCGAGATGCTCAAACAGCATCGCGAAATCAGACGACCAATCCGTGAGTGAAGCGTTGCTCTCGGCCAAGCTGTCTTCCATAAAGGCGTCTCCCTGTCACCTGCCCGAAAACTAGCATAGTTTTCGATGGTCGACCAACGAACCAACCCGCATGTGAGACGCTTAGACGCACCTATGGATTCAGGGATAACCGAACAGGTAATCGGAAATGGCATTCACCGGCAAAAACGGTGAGCAAATTCCAAAACCACAGATCATTACATTTGCGTGCGACAGTTAGTTGGTATGGTAGGCAGCGCGCCTGATATCCTGCACGGCAACTGATGCCAACGCCGCTGAGCTCTTAGAACGCGCCAACGAATAACGCGAAGACTTAATCTGTGACCGACAAACTCAACACAACAAATTGCGTTAGATTCGATGATTTCGTGATCGATCTTGATACACCGGCAATGTGGCGCAATCGTGCGACCGTAGAAATGCCCAATCGGTCCTTGCGATTTATCGTGCTACTGCTACGACAAGCTGGCGACATCGTCGACAAAGACACGCTCATCGACACCCTATGGCCTGACCAGGACGTGAGCGATTGGTCGCTCTCCAGACTCGTCTCGGACACCAGACAACTACTGGGCGACACCGTGCAGGACCAGCGCTACATCCAAACCATCCGCAACAAGGGGTTTCGTTGGAATCCTCAGTTGCCAACAGAACCTGCCGAAGCGCCGGTGCCGCCATCGGTGTCAATTGCAGCGAAGGCGAGATCTGGCTGGTCGCGCGCTGGCGTTGCGGCGGTGCTCGTACTGGCAACAATCGGTACGGTATTGGCCTTGCGCCCACGGTTCGCA
>JBCBZK010000152.1:0-8328 GCA_039815365.1 Pseudomonadota bacterium
AAACCCTTTAATCTACCGTCCTGCCCTATGCAGTTACATGTTTTATATCCATCTATATCTATAGGGAATCATACGCATGTATAAAGCAACTGGAATCACCTCTTAGAACAGCTCTCTTAGGAACTATTGCAAGACCGACCGACTGCACTTCTTTGGGCGACATGTGCTTGAGCACCGATGACGCCTCTTCTTCGCCGAGGGTCATCAACAATATGGCTGCCTTCTGCGTACCTTCGAGTGCCTTATCATCCGGCATCAGTATCAATCCATTTGCGTACAACCTGCGCAACACGCGCAGGATCATGACCGGTGATATTGCGCGCAGCGGTTACCTTTTCCTGATAAGTCAGCGCGCCGCCACTTTCGCCCGGACCATCAAGCTGGCCAGTGACCGGCTGCGCACCTTGCACCTGGCCCGGTAGCAGTGTCGCAAGAGAACCCGGCGGTGGCTCGACGATACTTTTGAGCATGGGTCGAATGATGCCAAACGCGAGGGCTAGTGCGAGCAGCACGCCGGCACCTTGTTTTGCAATCTCGCGAACCATTGGGTTCTCCCAGATCGGTGGACCGTCGATTTCTGCCAATTCTGGTGGTGCTTTAAAGGGTGCGCTCTGCACTTCAACGGTGTCACCACGCGCTGCATCAAAACCAATCGCTTCTCTGACCAATGCCTCGACGCGCGCAAGATCAATCTCGGGCTCTACGACCGCAGGTTCAGCAGCTACTGCATCCTCTGCGGCGTCGCCAGTCGCCTCGGCGGCGTCACTTTGTGCCACGTCGGCAAAGAGCGCTGCCTCATCAACCAGCACAGCAACGGAAATGCGGCGAATGTTGCCGGTCGGCGCGCGCGTTCGACTGACGGTTTTATCAACTTCGTAGTTGCGTGTTTCGTCACTCGACGTGTTGACGGTGGTGTCTGGAACGCCGTCTTCGAGCGCCGCGCCACCACCCGCCTCCGGTGGTGTATTGGCAAGTGCGCCAGGTATTCCGCCGTTCTGTGCATCCTGACCTTTTTGCTGTTGCTGAGTGACGCGTTCGCTACGTACCACCTGACTCGCAGGGTCATAACTTTCGGTCGTTTGTTCTGTGATGGTGAAATCAAGATCGAGCGTAACTGCCGAGCGCATGTTGCCAATACCTAACATCGGCGTCAGCATTTTCTCAATTTTCTGCTTGAATTCTGCCTCGCGTGCGGCGGTAATCTTGAATTGAGCTGCCGTCAGCACCTCGTCGGTCATGGTATCGGACTCGCTCAGATAGCGACCAAACTGATCAACCAGCGTCACCTCCGATGGCCTCATTCCCGGAATACTGCCGGCGACCAGGTTAACAATCGACATTGCCTGCTCGGCCTCCAGTTTCTGGCCACCGTACAGTTGCAACACGACCGAGGCACTGGGGCGTTGTTGATCACGGATAAATGCCGATTGCTTTGGCATAGCCAGATGTACGCGAGCGTCTTTGACAGAGCGCAACGACTTAATCGTGCGCGACAACTCAGCTTCCTGCGCATGTTGATAGCGTGCCGACTCCATGAACTGGCTGACACCGAAACTCGATTGGTCGTTCATCGATTCCATGCCACCCGCACTCGCTCGCGGCAATCCCTGTGACGCAAGCTGCATGCGTGCGTTGTGCATGTCTTCGGCACGCACCATGATCGCGCCAGATGCAACATCAATCTCAAAATCCAACCCGGAGGTTCTCAGTGCATCAGCCACGGCGGCACGATCGCTTTGCTCAAGACCGCTATAGAGTTGTTTATAGTCAGGTGATTGAGACCACATGAAAATCGCAATGCCCATTGCGACGCTCGCAGCGACACCAACGAGCGACAGAATCTGTCGCACTGCAGGTATCTTCAAAACTGTCGAGAGCTGAATTTGCGGCGCTTGAGCGACCGGCAATTCGGCAATGTTCGCGGTTCCATCCATCGTATTCAATCCATCCCTGAATCAACGTAACACCGGCATCAGACCGGCATATTCATCACTTCCTGATACGCATTCACAAGCTTGTTGCGAACCTCTGTCATCGCTTGAAACGACAAACTGGCTTTCTGTAGTGACACCATCACTTGCGTCAGGTCGGCATCAGGTGCACCTGCCTCATAGGCACTGGCCTGTGCCGCCGCCGACTGTTGTGTCTCGTTGACTGCCGTGATCGAGCGGGCCAGCACGGACGAAAATCCGTCACTATCCGCCTTTGCAACATCGTTGACCTGCAGCGGCGCGCCGAGATCACGAATTTGTGCCAGCACTTGGGCCGTATTGATATCAGTCATGAGGAGGATGCTCCGGCAGTTTGGTTGTCAACCGAGCGCGCAGTCGGCTTGGTTGAAGACTTGAGTAATTGTTTGGGTAGTGCATAACCCGCGTCACGCAGGCGCGCAATCTTGTATCGAAGCGTTCTTGGACTGATGCCGAGGATCCGGGACGCAGCCTCGCGATTGCCAGCGCCTTGCTGCAACGCATCGATAATGAGCCTGCGCTCCTCGACGCGTAGATCGTCGTGCAGACCCGTGTTGTTGTGCGCGGCAGCGCCAAGTATTGGTGGTACCACCGGAGTAGCGGCCGCGGGCGCGGGGGGTTCAATAGCCAGCGACGCCGACACTTCGAACTGCAAATCTGAACGGCAAATCTCGTCACCCTGGAGCATGATCAGTGTTCGCTGTACGACATTCTCCAGTTCACGAACGTTACCAGGCCATGAGTAGAGCAACAGCTGTTTCTCCGCCATTGACGTCAGACGCGGAATCGCTCGTTGACCGTGGCAGTAACGTTTCAACATGTGTGCGAACAATGGCATCACATCTCCGCGTCGCTCACGCAACGGCGGAATGTGTAGTGGGAAAACATTTAACCGGTAATACAGGTCTTCTCGAAATCCACCGTCACGAACAGCAATATCCAAATTCCTGTTCGTTGTTGCCAGTACGCGAACATCGAGCGGGATACTCTTCTTACCGCCAACGCGCTCGAGTTCTCGTTCCTGCAACACACGCAGCAGCTTGGCCTGAAGACCGATCTCCATTTCACTGATTTCATCCAGTAACAATGTGCCACCTTGGGCCTGTTCGAACTTGCCTGCAGCGGACGTCGTAGCGCCCGTGAACGCGCCCTTTTCGTGGCCGAACAGCGTTGCCTCCAGCAGGTTCTCAGGTATAGCTGCACAGTTGATCGCAACGAAAGGTGCATTGGCCCGCTCAGAATTGTTGTGAATAAAACGAGCAAAGACCTCTTTGCCAGTGCCGCTTTCACCGCTCAATAGAACTGTCGCGTCGCTACCTGCAACGCGACTTGCGATACCGAGTAAACTCATCGTGTTGGCGTCGCCACACACAACAGCACCAGTTTCGACGCTCGTGACTGCAATAGCACGTCGACGCGACAAGCATTGCTCGACTGCGTCAATGAGCTGTTCCGCCTGAAACGGCTTCACAAGGTAGGTTTCGGCGCCGCGTTGCATCGCATCAACAGCGCTTTTGACGGTCGCAAACGCTGTCATCAAGATCATCGGTATACCAGGAAACGTCTCGCTAACCGTGTCGAGCAACGTCAGCCCATCCATCGGCTGCATCTGCACATCGGTCAACACCAAACAGACCTCATGGCTCGCAAGAAGGCGCAGTGCGTGACTCCCGTCGCTCGCATGTAAGACGTTGTGTCCCGCTTTCGAAAGGGAATGACAAACGGCGTCGGCTAACGCCAGATCATCTTCAACGACAAGAATAGAGGTCTCATCCATGAACCACACTCCCTGCCTCAAAGAAGGCCGACGATGCACTCGCAGAAATGGCAAACTGCGGCACATCGTCGACCGGGGAAATCGTCTCGTCAATTCGACCCGTAAACGGAAAACGTAACGAGAACACGCTGCCAATATCGCCACTGCGGCAGTCTGCATCACCGCCATGCGCACGCGCAATAGAGCGAACAATCGCAAGACCGAGACCTGTACCTTCGGCACGCGTGGTAAAGAATGGCTCAAAAACCTGATCGCGCAAATGAGCAGGAACGCCGACACCGGTATCTTCTACTTCCAATACGAGGTGGCCAGATGCATCCGAGCGATCACTGAGAACGATGCTACCTGGTGACTGTGTATGCGCGACCGCGTTAGCAATAAGGTTATGCAGCGCGCCAACGATAGCGTGTTGATTGCCCGAAAACTCATAGCTGGTACCCGTGCCCCGAACCTGCAGCGCAATACCATCGGGCAGTGTGTCACGGGCTTCGTCTGCAACCTGACAGAGCAACATGCCACTGTTCAAGACTGATTGATCACTGGGCGCGCCACTCGCGTAGCACAGCATGTCGTCGACGAGCGTTGCCAGCGCTTTCAAACGTACCAGCAACTTATCGCGAGCCGTAGTGTCCGTCTCCACGTCGCACGCATAAAGCATTGCAGCAGCAAGCGGCGTGCGTATCTGATGAGCCATACGCGCCACCATCTCGCCCAACGTTGCCAGCCGATGCTGACGATGCGCCGCATCACTTAACGAGCGTGCCTGACTCACATCGGTGAAGACAATCATCTCACCGCCATCGGCGAGTGACGATCGTGCGGCATTGAAAATTCGATCATCGTCTGTACGAAGGTCGGCGCCATCCATAGCGCACGTCGAAAACCATGTCGACTCATAGTGCTTCCAATCATTTCCAATGAGATACGGCTCAAACAGCTCGGACGCAATCGCGTTAGCGTCGACGACGACGCCGTTCGAGTCAGTGACCACAACAGCCGCAGGTAGCGCTTCGAGCAACTCCGCGTAACGTGCCGTGATGTGTTGCTGAATGGCCTTTTGTTCGATGCGTGCCGCTTTTGCCTCGTTGAGGGCTTTGGCAAGCACTGACACTTTGTCCTGCAATTGCTGGTAGGCAACATGCAGGCCTTGCGAATGCGCATTGAACGCAGCGAATGCTTGCGTTAACTCTTCGTTGTTTCTCTGCACCGTATCCACCTGAAGTCCTTTTCCTGCTCTCAATCCAAGTAGAGCAATTTACGTGCCACGTCCTGCGACACTATATTTTTCAGTAAGTTAGCAATCCTCGAAAATATTGCCGTCAAAATCCTGACAGTTACGCCACCCGCAGTTTTTCCACCAACGTGGTTCTTCTGATCTGTAGCAATCTCGCCGCTTTGGCAACGACCCCGCCACTGCGCTCAAGCGCCGTATCAATTAACGACCTCTCTAACTGGCGCAAGTGATCCTTTAGCACAATGCCATGCTCGGGTAGTTGTTCCACGCTATCGCCGGTTTGGTCGTGCGTGATCTCACCGCAATATTTCGCCGGCAAATCGGACAGCCGTACGACGCCCGTCGGATGCAGGATCGCGAGTCGTTCAACAAGGTTACCAAGCTCACGAACGTTGCCCGGCCAGCGGTATTGCGCGAGCGCCGCCAATGCACATGGCTGCAGTCGCAGCGTTTTACCTGATGTCATGTCATAGCCGTTCACCAGTTCACGCAGCAACCCAGGAATATCTTCAAGACGCTTTCGCAATGGCGGCATTGCGATCGGGTATACGTTCAATCGGTAAAACAAGTCTTCGCGAAATTCGCCCGCCGCGACCGACCGCGGCAAATCTCTGTGCGTTGCCGCAATAATGCGAACGTTCGCACTTAACGTTGTGGAACTACCGACGCGCTCGAAGCTGCGCTCCTGCAACACTCTCAGCAGTTTGACTTGCATTGGCATCGCCATGTCGCCAATCTCGTCAAGAAAAATGGTGCCGCCTTCGGCCAATTCGAAACGACCCTTCCGCGTGTTTACCGCACCAGTGAACGCACCTTTCTCATGACCAAACAACTCGCTCTCAAGCAAGTCTTCTGGGATCGCGCCACAGTTAACGGGGACAAACGGCGCATCGCGACGATCAGACAAATCATGAATAGTCCGCGCAACAAGCTCTTTACCCGTGCCGGATTCTCCAGAAACCAGGACGTTGGTATCGAATGCCGCAACTTGCTCGATCGAATGACGCACTCTTGCGATTGATGCTGAAGAGCCGGTCAATCGTTGACGACGCTGGCGCCCGCGATAGCGTGTTGCCTGCGTCAGTAAATGCGCAAGACGCGCGCGCCGCAGCGGAACACTGACGGGCCAGAGCGGCGCACTACCGCTCGCGTAACGATTGGTGTTGCTCTCATCGAGCATGAGTACGGGTGTCGAAAGCAACAGTTCACGCAACGACGTGCCTGGCACATCGGCCAGCCGCGTGTAATGCGATTCGTCGGCAACGATTGCTGTTACAGCACGCTCGTCGCCTTGCGTATCGCGCAGCTCCCGTAAGGTAACCGTGTCGTATCCGAGAAACTGAATGCGATGCTCAAGATCCTGCTGAACCTCGGCGTGAGTGTGTGCCACTAAAACGGGCGCAACACTCTCGTGTTGTTGTTGTTCCATTCCTACCTATCCTTGTAAACAGATCCAGCTAACGCTGAACCGTCGCGACCTTGCGACAGGTTTAAATATAGGCCTGTGACCGGAACAAACTGTGTCCTAGCTCACAATTCGTTCTGTGGAATCGACAATAAACTAACGTTCGAGGCTGATAGTGTGAATTAAGTCAAATAGTTGACGTGTGCATCTAGAATGATACTGACTGATTCTGAGCGTAAGCAGCGCTCGCTGTTCGACTTCGCCTGAACTCACGCAGAGCCTGTGCACTTTCGTTACGCGCCTGTTGCAACGCATCGGCTAGCTGTCGGTCTTGCTCCAGAATTTCGATAAGCGTGTCACGCTCGAAGGCGCCGCCCATTAACCGCAGTTTGTGGTCACGGTCTGCCATCATCTTCGCTGCGGATGGCAGGTCACCCTCTTCTACATGGAAGAGAATTGCCGTGATCATCTGCGCAAATTCGTTGGCGATATCGCGTTGCTGGTGATTAACCGTTTGCATTTTTTGGCGCTCCAATCGCATCCCAGGCGTCTTTGACTTCCCGCACAAGACCATCGACCTCATCAATGAGCGCTACGTCGTTATGCAGATTGGCTGCCAATAATTGACGAGACATATAACCATAGAGGCTGACGAGATTTTCGGCGAGTTGACGGTCGTGACGCTCATCCACAGCGACCTGAAGCACATCAATGATGTTGATCGCTTGCGACAGATGTTCTCCTTTACCGGCGACGTCGCCAGAGCCCATGCAGTGCTTCGCCATGGCAAGGCGCGCGATCAGCCGCTTCATCAAAGACAGGATTAGCGTATAGCCATCTGCGGTATCCACCACATGCTCTGCGGCAGAACTTGAATAGGCCTTACTGGCTTCAGGGTGTGCATACATAGGTCGGGTGTACCCTTAGCGATTAGCGCCCGGGGTCGGCAGGTTAGCCAACTGGGCGGACAGGAATGAACTGGTCGAATTGAGCTGCGCCAGCAACGAATCAAGTCCATTGAACTGGCGAAACAAGCGCGTCTCAAGCGACTCAAGGCGGGCCGCCAGCGATTCACTTTGATCGGACAGCGCATCGATACTGCTTTGAATACCATCCGTACGCGTCTGCAAAAGACCATCTTCGCGGGTAAATGTCTCGATAACGGATGTGATGCGCGACACATAGCCATCCTCGGCACCGAACAAATCCGAGATCGCGCGAAAGTTGTCATCCAGCACTGGCTGAAGCAGTTCATTGTCAATTTGGAGCTTGCCGTCCTCGTCCAAAGCGATACCGATTTCTGTCAACGTATCGACGCTCGACTGTGCGGATTCGGTGTTGTTGCTCAATTCACGACGCAGCAATGACGTTGCGTTTCTGAGCAACGAGTCACCTTGCAGCGCACCGGCGACTTTTGTCTCAGGATCGAAGGCTGACAACTGGTCCGCCGTATCAATGAAGTCGTTGTATGCGTTGACGAAAATGCCCAGAGCAGCGCTGACCTGACCGGTGTTGTTGGACACGGTAATCTCAAACGCATCGCTACCGGTTTCCTCAACGGCGGTGAAACTCACGCTATCAATGACGTCATCGAACGTATTGGTCGCGCTGCTCACAACAAACCCGTTCACTTCGGCGCGAGCATCATCGGCGGCTTGCGTCCGCGTTAGGTTGGTGATGGCGTTGTCGGGATCATAGACCAGTGCAGACAGACCGCCATCGCCGCCGCTTTGAGTGACCGTTATCGTGTTTTCGGCGCCGGTCTCGTCACCGACGAGCACCAGGTAGCTGCCACCATCGGCATTGATGATCGTCGCTTGTACGCCGGTATTGTTTGGCGCATCGTTGATCGCCGCGCGGATACCTTCGAGCGTGTTGTTCTCTTCATCGATTGAAACCGCAAAACCCTCGCCACCAACACTCAGTACAAGCGACCCGGTAC
>JBCBZK010000111.1:0-12013 GCA_039815365.1 Pseudomonadota bacterium
AGAGAAATTACCTGCATTCAAGCTCACGCCAACCAAATCAACACAATGGAGATCGCCCCTAACAACCAAACCTTAGTTAGCAGCAGTAGCGATCGCACGCTACCCCGTCTGGTCCTGTGTGAAGCGCTTGCGTCCGATCACGAGCTTACGTTGACGATGGGGGCTGATAGCATTCGTGTCCCGGTTCCTGACGGTGATGCGCCGTTAAGAGACGTCGTCGTCTGGAAAGATCGGGTTACCGCGCTGGATGCCGGGGATGCCGCGTCGGTGTGGCTTAGCGCACAGTTTGGCAGAGCGTTGCGACTGGTTTACCAGGCAGCCAGCCAGCACCGATGGTTGCCCGTCGACAAAGCGCTACATCCGTCGGATGAGGTCAGCTTCGCTGATGGTTATCCATTGCTGCTCATCGGTACAGCGTCTTTGGCTGACCTTAACGACCGGCTCGGCACGCCGGTCACGATGCAGCATTTTCGTCCCAACGTGGTTGTCGAAACGGAAGAACCGTTTGTTGAAGACGGCTGGTCTGCAATACAGATAGGTGAGCTGCGTTTCGAGCTCGCATCGCGCTGCGCTCGGTGCATCTTCACGACAGTCTCTCCGGATACAGGGGAGAAGTGCTCGGATGGGGAACCGCTGCGCACGCTGCGTCAATATCGAACCACCGAAGACGATGGCAAGATCATGTTTGGAATGAACGCAATCCCGCGATCAGCAGGATCGATCACAGTGGGCGACCACGTACTACCTCTCTGAGGGAAATCAGTGTTCTGTGGCTAGGCGCGCTGCCTTACGTTCGGCAACGCCAACACTCAGTTTCATTGTCAGCCGATAGATCATCGGGATGACGAACAGCGTCAGTACGGTGGCGACGAGCAATCCCGAAACAATACTCGTTGCAACCGGACCCCACAGAAGCGATTTGCCGCCAAGGCCGGCCGCTAGCGAAAACAGACCGGCAATCGTCGTTGATGTTGTCATTAGAATCGGTATCACTCGACGTCGCGCCGCATAGACGGTCGCGTGTAACGGGCGCATACCTGCCTTGATTCTGGCGTTGCCCGCATCAATCAGGACGATCGCCGAATTGACAGCGATACCGATAAGCGCAACGGCTCCGTACATTGTATAAAGACTCAGCGGATTCCCGGTCAGTGTGAGGCCGAACACAACCCCGGTAAGAGCCATTGGTACCGTGAGCAAAATAAGCAAGGGTTGCCAATAGCTCTTGAACTGCGTCGCGAGTACGAGGTAGATCAGACCGATGCCGAATAGCATCAACGGTCCAAGCGCATCGAGACTCTCCTGAATATCGTCGAGCGCGCCTGAAAATTCGAGATCAATTTCAGGGTACTCCGCAGCGAATGAAGCCCAGCGCTGAACGATCATCGCATTCGCAGCGACGGTATCCACACTATCGGACTCAAGCTCCGCGGTAACTTGCAAAGCGCGCCGAAAATTGAAGTGCTGTATGACGCCGCGGCCACGCTCGACGCTGTAGGTCACCAGTGCACGAAGACTGGTGGCGCCACCGCGCGGCAAAGCAACAGGGGTATCCAGGACGGCGTCAATGCGTTGGAAAGACTGCTGCTCCGCGCGTACTCGAAGCTCTACCTTTTCGCCGTCGGCACGTAACGTCGAGACGATTTCGCCGTCTGTATGTAAACGCAGCAGGCGCGCGATGTCAGAGGGAACCAATCCTTGCTCAAGAATCAGTGCTTCGTTGAGCGCAACGATCAATTGCCGCCTGCCGGGCACTTCATTAATTTGGATATCCTTGATGCCCGGTATTTCCGCGACAATATCGGCGACGTTACGTGCCGCCTCACTAATCACATCAAAGTTATCACCTCGTACCTTGACCTGAACGGGCGGTGTTCGTGGAGGACCGCCAGAGATTTCCAGAAACGCGATTTGCGCCGGTGACGCGAGTGCTGCCATTTGTGGTCGCAACTCTTGTACGATTTGTGCGACGCTCCGGTCATCGGGTTGCTTCTCGTTTAAAGAGACTTGAAGCTGAGCCCATTGATCGCCGATCAGCAGCTCGGTTTCTGTGAATTTTGTACCAGCCTGAACAGTAACCGCGCGGGTTTCCTTGTCAGTCAGCGTCGCCTTTACGACTTGCTCGACGTCCTCTGCAGCCGCGAGTGTGTCCTCGATTCGTGCATCCGGTGGCATCTGTAAATGCACATAAAAAATCCTGACAGGATCGAACGTAAAGAACTCGTTTTTGATGGCGCCACTGGCAACCAAGACAATTGCTGCTGCCATAACGGCAAGTCCCACGAGACCCGAGATCAGCGGATGCCGCATCACGCGCGTGAGCATGCGTGCATAACGCAAACGCACCTTGTGCGTGACGCGAGTTCGAAAATCGCGTTCAAGCATTTTACGCTGGCTCTTCGCGTTGGACTGACCGATGACGTGTGCTGGCAGAATCCAGAAGGCTTCGACAAGGCTCACGAGTAAGCCAACCGTGACGACGAACGGGATCACAAACATGAATTTTCCAACGATGCCCGGTAGCAACATCAGAGGAAGAAAAGCACTGATCGTCGTCAACACAGCGGCAGTCACAGGAGCGCCGACTTCGCGCATCGCACCGAGCGCGGCAGCGTAGGGCGCACTACCTCGCTGCAAGCGGTAGTACATCGCCTCAACAACGACGACTGCATCATCGACCAACATGCCGAGGACGATAACAATACCGAGTAACACAGAGACATTCAGCGTGTTGCCAGTGACATTCAGCACCACAAAGGCACCGGTAATAGAAAAAACGATCCCGAGGGTGACCATCGCCGCTATCCGGATTCCCAAAAACGCCCAACACACCAACAGGACCAGGGTCAGGCCGAGAGCTGAGTTCGTCTCCATTATGCCGAGTGCTTTACGCGTTTGCAGTGTCTGATCATCGGCGAGCACAACACTGAGTCCGAGCGGCTGGACAATCTCGTTACTCGATGCGACATAGGCCTCGATGTCGCCAATCAGCTCGATCGTATTGGTGTAGGCCACCTTGGTGACGGCCAGCGAGACTGCCGGTCGTCCGTTGAAACGGATCAGTTGTGATGGATCTTTGCGCGCTCTTTGAATCGTTGCGACATCCCCAAGACGTACGACGGCATTAGAGCCAGGGATGTCGATTTCCAATGCAGCAAGCACTTCCGGTGCTGGATCCGATTCATCGACCCGAATCAGCCAGCTCCCTGCGTCGACATCAACAGTGCCTGCTGAGATATCTTTGTATCCGCGCTGTAACGGTGTTGCGATATCAATCGCGGTCAATCCACGGTTGGCCAGCGCTACAGGATCGAACGAAACCAACAACTCGGGCGCATGCATTCCGAGTGCCGTCACGCGGTCAACGCCTGGCAAGCGTTCCATTGCCAGTTGTATTCTGCGCGCGTTCTGGCGCAGCACTTCATCGTCGGCCTGACCGGCGACGACGATCAACGCCGTAGGGAAACCTGAAGATGTGTCGAGCTCGGTAATCTCCGGATCTTCGGTGTCTTCCGGCAGCTCATCGTTGAACTTTGCCTGAATCTCGCGCCGCAAATCGGCGAACCGTTTGTCGGCGATGCGCTCGTCCAGATCTTGCAGGCGAATCAGAATATTCGACAGACCCTCACTCGATTGGCTGCTCACAAACTTGAGGTTTTGCACGCCGCGAATGGCATCTTCCAATGGCGATGTGACAAGTTCCTCAACGTCTTCAGCAGAAGCACCAGGCAACAGCGTTGTGACTTGTAGCCAGTTAAAACTGATTTCCGGATCTTGCTCGCGCGGCATCATCGAGTAGGAGATGATGCCCATGCCGACGACCACGAGAAACAGAATGTTGACCAACGGGTGGTTGGTCAACAAGCGCTGGTAAAACGTCATTGGCCTTGCATCGTGATCAAGGCACCGTCGGTCAACTTCTCGCGACCACTCTCAATGATCCTTGCGTCTAACGGCAAGGACGAGCGCACGGGGCGACCCTCTTGCGCAGCATCGATCACAACGAACTGCGCGCGTGTGTTGTCGTCCCTGTCTACTACGAATACGCCGAGCGATTGTCCGCGCCGCTGAATATAAGACGCCGGTATGAACTCGGCGTTGCTTTGCCAGCGTAACCGACCGGATTGACCAGAGACAATATCGCTTTCGCTGTTCAGTCGCACGGCGTGCAATCGGTTCATTGCGTCCAGCACAGGAGACGCCCGCGTTAGCGTTACTGCTGCACTGACGCTATCGCTCACAAATACAATGGACTGTGCCTCGCGCAGTGATGCCAGCTGAACACTATTGACGCCTGCCGCCACTTCCACGCCGGCTATCTCAGTAACGGTGATCATTGACTGGCCTTGAGTCACGAGCGCACCGAGCTGTGCATCGCGCGCCGTAACGACGGCGTCAAAAGGTGCGCGTATTCGCGTGTCTTTCAACCGCTCTTCTGCCTCGGCGATACTGAAGTTGGCGCTGCTCAGTTGCGCGGACACGATCGCGACCTGGGTGGCCAGATCAGACAACTCGTCAGGTGAGACAAAATTCTGCTCGGAAAGCGCTTCGCCACGCGCGAGTCGTGTTTCGGCGAGCGCAAGCTCGCTGGTCAGACGTGCGTGATCGGCCTGTGCACGTTGCAAGGCCAGACGTGTATCTGTCTGATCCAGGCTGATCAGAAGGCTACCTTTGGCGACTACAGCGCCGACATCGGCGGAAACACCGGTAACCGTCGCGCTGATCTCTGACGACAATACGCTGGTATTGCGCGCTACCGCAGTGGCGGCGACATCATAAGTTACGCCACGCAGTTTTGTATCAAGCGCGGCAATTGTTACAGCGATCGGTGTGTCTTCAGCCTGCGCACAGGGGTGCAGCAATAGGCTCAGTGCCGCTAACGCGGCCGCCAGACTACGTAGCCGGAAGGTCTTGTTTGTGTGCATAACCGTGCAGGTACTCGACGAGCGCCGGCGACAGATCGTCGACGCTGCGTGTAAAGCTGTAAGCATGCACCGGCCGTTGCGCGCGATCAAACCAAATTTTGACCGGATTGGAGGGGGCGGGCAATGTCGCCGCTAACCACAGAATTGTGTCTGCGCCTTGTTCCGCATTGCGCAGCAGCGGACGGAGTATTTTGCGAAATGTTGGCAAGCTCTGTTGCACGCCTGCAGTGTCCACCCAGCCCGGGTGCATAACGTAAAACTGACGGCCAGTATCGCCATAGGTTCGTTGCCAGTGCTCTGTCAGAACAACCTGTGCGCGCTTCTGGATCGCGTAGGCGGTGGTGCCGTCATGACTGTCGGCGGTGTCAGCGCTGAGCTTCTCAAGCTTCAGTGGTGCCATATACATACCGCCAGAAGCGACGCTGATTACTGCGGCAGTGTCTTTTAAGGTATCTGAGGCGAGAAGATGCTCTGTCAACAGATACGGGTTGAGCAAATTCGTTGCAAATTGCGCATCAACGTTGCGCGAATTGACCTGATATTCGGAGAGCATGACGCCGACATTATTCACCAGAACATCGATAGCCGGCCCGCCAGCCAATTCTTGTAACAATGCGGGTAGCGCATCGGTGTCCGCAAGATCGCTACACACGGTGATGAGGCGCTCGTGACCGCCCGGCACAATGTTGTCGAGCTTTTGTTGGTTTCTCGCAATTGCCGTGACACGCGCTCCATGTGCGAGGCAGCCGCGAACCACAGCACCACCGATACCACCGCTGGCGCCCGTGACGACAACATGTCGCCCGTCAAGCGCGTTTTCCAGAGCGTTGAAGCGCCGCGCACGCCCGCGCAAACAGATCTGGGTAAAGCTCGCGCCGAAGCGACCGTAAAAAAGAATGATGCCTAGTATGAGGCGCATATTGAGTCCTTGTTAGCGTGCAGAAGCGTATGGCAACGAGTTCGGCGATGGCGGTGCGTTGGATTCAAAAGCGACGTTCACTATGGGTTGGTGTTCGCTCAAAAGCCTCGATGACCTCTGAGGCTCTGTCGTAACCGAATTCAATCATCTCGGATGCGCGATCGAATTCCCAGAAAGCGCAGAGATCTCTCGGTATGCGGATCACCATGTCCGGCTTGTAAGCTGCCATTTTGAGTCGCGCGATCCCGTTTTGCATGACTTCAATGGTTTGCGTTGTCATTTCGAGAAAACCTGGATGCGCCTCCTTCGGCTCGCTTTCCTTCGACGGACGAAGCTTGTCGATAAACTGCGCTATTTTTTGAGCATAGGGATTATTCGAGGTGCGCTTCGTTTTCGTTACCGGCTTTTTGGCTTTTTTCGGTGGAGTGCCTTCCCGCGGGCCGTTCAGGTCAACGGCGACGGTCATGGACGCCCCGTGATTCAGTGTCGGTGCGATCGGGATGGGATTGACCAAGCCGCCATCAGCGAGCAGACGTCCGTCGAGCTCTATTGGCGAGAGTAGGGTCGGGATTGCAGTGGACGCTCGTATGGCGTCGAACAACGAGCCACGACTGAGCCACACCTCGGATTGCTCTCGCATGTCGGTAGCGACAGCGGCAAATCCAATATCCAACGTCTCAATGTTCTGATCACCGATCAGCTCGCAAATCGCGTCGATGACCTTGTCACCTTTAATGACAGAACCGCGGGTGAATGAAAAGTCGAGCAAGCGCAGCATATCGCCGCGCGTCAGCTCACGAGCCCATGCTTCATATTCGTCCAGGCGACCTGCTGCATAGATACCGCCTACCAGCGCGCCAATCGACGTCCCCGCAATGTAGCCAATATCGAAACCGACTTCGGTCAATCTACGAATGACACCGATATGCGCAAGACCACGGGCGCCACCGCTGCCTAGAGCAAGAGAAATCGACGCTGTGTTGGGATTCATGGGCGCAAGTGTGCCAAAGGCGTGCTCGCGACAACAGCATAAAGTGTCCGCAAAAGTGTCCGGTCACATTGGCGCGGACAGATGTGTCCGATGTAGTGTCAAATGGAATCATAGACAATCTTTATAAAACAATAGGTTAGGAGAATTCGAAACTTGGCACACCGCTTGCTACATCCCTTACGAGCCTAAGGAGATCACGTTATGCAACTCGAACATCGTATCCGTCTAAAAGCACTGGCATTCGGCATTGTCCTGGTCGCGGTCGAGATTACGATTGCCGGTCTCCTGTCCTGGTGGCAAACGCAGCCTTGGGCTGGTGATGACACCGTCGTGCAATTGGTGAGCGCAGTGATTGACGTATCTGCCCCTCGATTGTTGCGACTGCGTGGCGAATTCGCCGGTCTTATCGCCGAGCTCCTGTAATGGCGGTCCAGTCCATTAACGAAGGCCAGGCCGGCACGCCGACCAAAATGCGTGACACAGCGGCACAAGATCGCGTCGTTGAGCGCGGCAAGATCTCTTGGATTCGCTGGGCGGTCGCTATCGCAGCCATTATTGCTATCGGGATTTTTATCGTAAGCACCGCAGCGACATGGTTACGAACCGATCTCTCTATGCCACGCGAGCGTCTGCGTACGGCAACGGTGACGAGAGGCTTGTTTGTTCGCGACGTGGCAATCCAGGGGCAAGTTGTCGCAGCTATTAAGCCAACCTTGTTCGCATCCTCAGCAGGGCGCGTAAAGCTGCTTGTGAGTGCCGGAGACTCTGTCAGCGCTGGTCAGCCATTAGCGACGATCGCAAGCCCGGCATTGGAGGCTGAACTCAATCGTGCGAAGTCGGCGCTTGCTGAGCAACAAACCCAAGCCGAGCGCGAACGCATTCTGGGCAAGCAGGCCGATCTTGCAAACCGTCAAGCTGTCGATCTTGCTGAAGTTGCTGTAACAGCGGCGGCGCGCGAGCTACGCCGGGCAGAAGCGTCCTGGGAATACAAAGTCATTGCACTGCAAGATCTCGAGCAAGCCCGCGATGAACTTGCACGTGCGCAACTTGAATCAAAACATCGCAAGGCAGACGCGGCACTGTATACCGAGCAACGAGCCTTTGAAGCGCGCACGAAAGCGCTGTCCGTCGAGCAACAGGAACTTGCCGTGTCGGAACTGCAAAGACAACAAGACGCACTGACGGTGGTTTCTCCTGTCGACGGTATTGTTGGCAACCTGAATGTCGAAGACGGTGCGGCAGTCGCAACAGATGCCGCACTCATGAGTGTGGTTGACTTGACGCGCCTCGAATTGGAAGTGCCGCTTGCTCAGGGTTACGCCGACGACATCAGCGTTGGTATGAGCGCGACGATCAGTTACAGCGGCGAGACTTTTGGCGCAGTTGTGTCTGGCATCTCGCCGGAAGTAACCAACAATACCGTCACCACGCGGTTGCGGTTCGCAGCCGAACAACCCGCCGGCTTGCGCCAGAATCAGCGACTGACAGGCCGCATCGAAATCGAGCGAATCGACGACACGCTTATGCTGCCGCGTGGTCCGTTTTACGACAGCGGCGCGGGGCGCACGGTGTATCGGATCGAGCAGCAATTTGCCGAGCGCACCGCTATCGTCAGTGGTGCTGTCAGCGCCGGGTTCATTCAGATACTCGAAGGCGTCGAGGAGGGCGATACGATCGTCATCTCCGCGACCAATGCATTTGAAGGGCAGGAACAGATCCTGCTCACAGACTAACTGTCACCCTAAGGAGACCACAATGCTAAAAATGAACGAAGTCAGTAAGGTGTATGCCGCCGGGTTGATTGAGACGCACGCGCTTCGCAGTCTGTCGCTGCAAGTGCGTGATGGTGAGTTCGTCGCGGTTACCGGCCCCTCGGGTTCGGGAAAGACGACGTTTCTGAATATTGGCGGTTTGTTGGAGTCTCCGACAAGCGGTGTCTATGAGCTAGATGGCGTCAACGTCTCAACGCTCGCTGATGCAGATCGTTCGCGTATTAGGAACGAAAAAATCGGGTTCATTTTTCAAGGTTTTAATCTTATTCCAGACCTGAACATTGCCGACAACGTCGACGTGCCATTGCGTTACCGCCGTTTGCCCGCAGCAGAGCGCAAGCGCCGGATCAACGAATCACTCGAGTTGGTCGGCCTAACGTCGCGCAAGAAGCATTTACCGTCGCAGCTCTCTGGCGGGCAGCAACAACGTGTTGCTATTGCCCGCGCTCTGGCGGGTAACCCCAAGCTGATTCTTGCCGATGAGCCTACCGGCAACCTCGACTCGTTAATGGCACGGCAGGTCATGGAACTGTTGGAGAACATCAACGAAGCGGGCACCACGATTATCATGGTGACGCATGACCCTGAGTTAGCGCGCCGCGCTGGACGCAACATTCACTTGCTTGACGGGCAAGTATCCGATTTCCAGCCGGTAGATCCGCCGCCAGAGCGCGCCGAAGATCACACTCGCGAAGTCGCTTGAGGGAATTGTCATGCTGAAATACTACTTTCGTCTTGCATGGATCAGCATTCGCCGGAATCCGTTTCTAACGACGTTAATGATGGGCGCCATTGCGCTAGGCATCGGTGTATCGATGACAACGCTGACCTTGTTCTACGTCATGTCTTCTGATCCGCTACCATTCAAGAGCGACAAAGTGTTCGCCGTGCAACTCGACACGTGGGGCCCGGACGACCCGTATTTTGACGATGGCTCGCCACCATCGATGGTGACCTATCGTGATGCGATGGCGATGATGGAATCGGACATACCGACGCATCAGGCGGTAATGATGCATCGCGCTTTCGCGGTGCGCACGGGAGATGAAACCTTGCGGCCTGAGCGTATGAGTGCGCGTGCTGCTTATGGCGGATTTTTCCCGATGTTCGACGTGCCTTTCGAACACGGTAGCGGCTGGGATCGCGCTGCTGACGATGCCGCCGAACGTGTTGTTGTGGTTGGCAGCGAAGCAAACGAAAAATTCTTCGGTGGCAAAAATTCCGTCGGCGAAACACTCTACCTTGATGGCGAGCCGTTCCGTGTGATCGGAGTCCTGCAAAGCTGGCGACCCATGCCATTATTTTATGATCTGAACAATGGCGCGTTCGGCGATCCGGAGCAGTTGTTTATTCCTTTTCAGATCCCTATTTCGCTCGAGTACACAGCGCATGGCAGCACGAATTGCTGGAAGCCCGAGGACATCGAGTCATATCAGGATTTCTTGCAAAGCGAATGCGTTTGGTTACAGCACTGGGCGCAGCTAGATGACAAAGATCAGGTTGCCGAGTTTCAATCGTTCCTCGACGGCTATGCCACAGAGCAAAAAGCGCTTGGTCGCTTTGCCCGTCCATTGAACAACAGGTTAAGCGATGTGATGACGTGGCTCGACGAGCGCGAAGTCGTCAGCGCGGACAACACACTGCTGGTTGTCCTGTCTTTCATGTTCCTTGTGATCTGTCTTTTGAATACGGTGGGATTGATGCTCGCCAAGTTCATTAATCGAGCACCGTTGGTTGGTGTCCGGCGTGCGCTAGGTGCCAGCCGCGGGGATGTTATCAAGCAACACAGCGTTGAAGTATTGATTGTGGGCGTCGGTGGAGGCCTGCTGGGACTTGGGCTGGCCTACCTGGGATTGCTGGCAGTACGCAATTGGTACCGCGGCTATGAGTATCTCGCCAAGCTCGACACGACGATGATCGTCACGGCTTTAGCGTTTGCGATCGGTGCTGCGCTGCTCGCCGGGCTATACCCGACGTGGCGCATCAGTCGCATACAGCCGGCCGTTCATCTCAAAACGCAATAGCTAACGGAGCATAACGATGGAAATCAGACCTATACTGAGCACGCTGCTACGTAACCGGACCGGCGCAATTTTGATTGCACTACAAATCGCTTTGACGATGGCTGTGATCATTAACTCTGCGTTCATCATTGTTGAACGATCACAAACCATGGCGCGGCCTACTGGTGTCGACGCTGGTCAGATCGTTCTTGCGCGTGCGGTTAGCGTCGGTGCGGACTTGGACGTTCGCTCGATCATTGACGCGGATGTTCGCGCTTTGTTGGAGATCGAGGGTGTTGAAAACGCCACCAAACTCTCAACGATGCCGCTCTCCAATTCAGGCAGTAATTCGGGCTACCATTTGACGAGCGACAACGAATCACCGGCGTTCGCGATGGCTTATTATCAGGGCGATATCAATTTGCTGGACACGCTGGGCGTCACGGTGACGAGCGGTCGTTGGTTCACCCCCGACGAAATCGTCTACGACCCGGCCGACGGCGAGGTGCCATCGGCTGTACTGCTTTCCGACGCAATGGCGAAAGAGGCGTTTGAAGAGGTGGATCCGGTCGGCAAGTTCATCTACACGGCAACGGGTCAAGCGATAGAAGTCATCGGCACCTATGACCAAATGTCGCGCCCGTGGTACAACTGGGGTGATTTCTACAACACGGGTATCTTCCCGCACGTTGAATTGAATTTCATGTACGCTGTGCGCGTTGCGCCGGGTCGCGCTGACGAACTTGTTCCAGTTATCGAAAAGGCACTCGCGGATATTGATAATGATCGCCTGGTTGCAGGGACGCGAACCATGGACGAAATGGTCAAACGAACCTATCAGCGCGATGTTGCAATGAACCGTATGTTAACCATCGTGATGGCTCTGGTCGTATTCATTACGGCACTGGGTATTGTTGGGTTAGCCAGTTTTAGTGTTGCGCAACGCAAGCGCCAGATCGGCACGCGCAGAGCGATTGGCGCACAGAAGTTCCATATCTTGAGATACTTTCTAGTTGAGAACTGGCTCATCACGACCGCTGGCATTGTATTGGGTTTGTTGCTGTCTTTCGCAATTAATAGCTACCTGGTGGTCACGTACAACTTCGCAAAGCTCGACCCGCTGTACGTGCCTTTAGTGGTGCTTGGATTGTGGGGCGTCGGATTGCTTGCAACGCTTGGGCCAGCACGGAGTGCCATGCGCGTTGACCCTGCCATTGCAACACGAAATATTTAGCCACATACGAATCTGGACGAGACGCGCTGATGCCTACGGTATTGATCATTGACGACAACGACGGTATTCGTGAAGCCTTGCAGTTACTGCTAGAGGTTCACGAGCTCGATGTGCGCAGTGCCGCAACGCCTCGCGAAGGTCTGGCAATCCTCGCCTCATCGCCTGTCGA
>JBCBZK010000180.1:0-5688 GCA_039815365.1 Pseudomonadota bacterium
CGTCAGACGCGTTTCGGTTTTGGCGAACGCTACATCATAAGCGTCCGTTTCATGCAGTGCGCCGACAACTTCGTAGTAACACTTGGTTTTAGGTTCCGTGCCGGAAGGTCGCACGATAACGCGCGCGTCGTCCGCGAGGTAATAGATCATCGCATCGGTCGGGTAGCCTTCGAGCGCAGTCTCGTTGCCGTTCTCGTCAAACATACGGCCATGAAGTAAGTCGCGCGTCGAGATGACTGGCACGCCAGCGATCGTGCGAGGCATTGCCTCGCGCAGTCGATCGGTGATCGACACGTCTGTTAGCTGCGTTCGAATACTGTGTTGATGGGTGAGGAACAAACCATGTGTACGGTACAAAGACTCCAGTTGGTCGAACACCGTTTTGCCATTTGACGCCAGTTCTGCCGTCATCAGACAAAACAGCACCAGCGCGGACAAGCCGTCTTTATCGTGTACCAACTGTCCCAACGCGTAGCCTAACGCTTCCTCGTAGGCGAAAGAGAATCGCATATCGTGCGTCTGGTGGCTGAGCGCTGTGTTCGCCAACCATTTAAATCCGGTGAGCGTTTCGAAATAGGTTGCGCCGGCCGATGTTGCAATACGGCCTAACATCCGTGAAGACACGAGCGAAGCACAGATAATCTGTAGCGCTGGATCCGACTTGTTTAAGCAGTAGTGTCCCAGCAAGATGCCGATCTGATCTCCTGACAGCATATGGAATTCACCATCGGCGTCGCGGGCTGCCACTGCGAGTCGATCTGCATCAGGATCGTTAGCGCAAGCAAGCGTGGCGCCTGAACTGCGAGCCAGTTCGATGACAGCATCCATGGCGCCCGGTTCTTCCGGATTCGGGAAGGCAACGGTCGGAAACGTGCCATCTGGTTCATGTTGCGCGGCAACGGATACAAACGTGCCGAGGTCACAGGCGTCGAATAACGTCTGCGCAAGTGTCGCGCCGACACCATGTAGCGCTGTGTAGGCCACACCAATCTGCGACGTTCGTGGTGCTCGCCATTTGCCGATCGCATCGACCACGTGCTGTTGGTACTTGTTGATAAAGCCTTGATCAAGCGAAACGAGCAGAGCGCGCGCATGACCCTCGGCAAGATCTATCGTGTCGACCGGCTGTTGTGCTGCCGTATCGATTCGCTGCGCAATCCGCGCGTCATGCGGCGGTATGATCTGCGCGCCATTTTCCCAATACACTTTATAGCCGTTGTACTCTGGCGGATTGTGACTGGCGGTAACGACGACGCCGGCGGCGGCCTCGTAGTGCATGACGGCATAAGCACCGATCGGTGTCGGTTGCGCATCTTGCGTCAAATACACTTTGATGCCGTAACTCATAAAAACACCGGCTGTGTCTTCTGCAAATTGTCTTGAATCCGGGCGCGCATCATAAGCGACGACAACGCCGCGACTGGCAGCGTTTTCTACGGCGTCCAACAGGTAACTGGCGAGGCCTGCCGAGGTTTGTTGAATGACCAGACGGTTCATGCGCATGGGGCCGGCGCCGACAATGCCACGAATGCCTGCCGTACCAAATTGCAACCTACCGGAAAATCGCTGCGCTAACGCCGCCACGTCTCCCGCGTCACGAAGGGCTGTGAGCTCGCGTTGCGTGTTGGTGTCTGGATCATGCGCCAGCCAGCGATCAAGTGTTCCTGCCAGTGCATCGTCGAGTATGTGCGGTGTCGTCATGCAGTGATCCAAACCGGTTCTTGAAAACGTAATGATAGCGCTTGGTTGGCGATCGCGCGCGGCATTTGCAGCGGTGTGCACGGCATCTAGCGCCATTGCTCGCGCGTGTCGGTGTGGTTTGCCTGGACGCTACTCGGTCATCCATTCAACGGAAAAAGAGACTCGCGCGCCGTATTCGATCTGGCTAGACTCAGGATTGTGTCGATTGACAAAAAAATAGGACTGCGATGTTTCGTTTGAATATGTGCATCATTTTGCTCGCAAGTATGGCAACCACTGGCTGCGGAGATCGCACGCCAGACGATGTAGCCGCTTCGGACGTCGCAGTACCTGACCCTGCGCAGGAACCACTGGGCATGGAAGGCGCTGAGATGAACTTGCCACTACCACTGCGCTTGGCGTTCATGACCGGTCATGTCGAGGCCGGGCTTGCGCTGTACCGCGCGGGCGAGCCAAGGATGGCGGCGAAACACTTATTGCATCCGGTATCTGAAACCCACGCCGGTGAACGTGTCGGTCTGGACGCTTTGGGTTTCGATGGTGCGCTGTTTACGGACGTGTCGGATGCGCTGGACGCCGGCGTTGCTGCGGCGGACGTCGAGCCACAATTGCTCGCAGCGCAAGCGAATCTCACGTCAGTTGCGGCGCGCGCCGGCGGTGACACCCGCGAGATCATTTTTTTCTTGATGGATACCGTCGTCGAGGAATACGCCATCGGTGTACGCGACGGCGTCGTTGCCGATATGGGTGAATATCAAGATGCGTTCGGGTTCACGCGTGTTGCATTGTCGCACGCGCAAACGTTGCCGGACGACATACGCGCAGATGTACAAACGCGCCTGACCACATTGCTGTCGGCGTGGCCGGAGGCACCAGTGCCACCGGAAAAGCCGACGGATGTTGCCGCTGTCGTGCGATTGGTTCAGGCGGTACGCGATGCGTTAGCGCCGCAAGGCTAAGCGAGTCGTGCGGTCTTGCCGCAGTCGTCGCTAGCGCAGCAACAGCAATGGCACTTTGCTGTCGCGAATCATTCGCGATGTGTTGCTACCGACGAAAAAGTCTCGAACGCGCGAATGGCCGTATGCTCCCATGACGGTTAATCCAATGTCGTTCGCTTTGCGGAATCCACGCAACTCATCAACAACGTTGCCTTGCAGCAACTGTGATTCAACATTGTGACCTTGCTGGGAGAGTAGGGCGGTTGCGCGCTCAAGATTGGCCGTATTGGTGACGTTTCGCGGGCCAACCATAACAACGTAGCCGCGCATGGCGCTTAGCACAGGCGTGTCAGCAATATTCGCGATGGCTTTGTCAGCCGTGTTGCTGCCGTCGTAGGCAATCATGTAGCTGTCTGGCGCAACGAACTGACCGACGGTTACCATTACCGGTGTTTGGATAGCGCGTACCACGCTTTCCAGGTGCGCCCCCAGTTTCTGCGCATGGTTTTCATGATCTTCACCCATACGGCCAAGAACATAGAGCCGGGTTCTGGGCTCGCACGTGAGCAATGCATCGAGCAGACCGCCGTGGCGTTGATGCGTATTAACTTCAGTTGCGCCGGCCGATGTAGCACGCGCTTTGGCGTCCTCCAACATGTGCTTGCCTAACTCCATCGCGACTTTGCCGCGTTTCTCATCAAGCGCGGTGAGTTCGTCGAGCAGGTCCGTTGCACTGCCGGGTAGTATCGCGCCGGAACGGTCGCTCACTGGCGACACTGCTTTTTCCAGAACGTGCAAAAACTTCAACGGCGCATCTAGGGTTTTTCCGGCCCAGACGGCTGCATCGATGACGGAGCCGGTAATGCCAGAGCCATCTATGCAGGCTGTGATGATTGACTTGTCTTGCGTCTTTGAATCGCTCATGAGTTACCTGCCATCAGTTTTTCTACTTCTTCTGGTTTGTCATAGGTGCCAAACCGGTCGACAACGGTGCGGGTCGCGGCGTTCATGCCGATCACATCGACGACCGTACCTTCGCGGCGGAATTTTATGACTACTTTGTCGAGTCCGGCGACAGAGGTGATGTCCCAGAAATGAGCTTGGGACAAATCAATGACGACGCGCTCAATCACCTCCTTGAAATCAAAGGACGCAGTGAAGTGATCGGAGGAGGCAAAGAATACTTGGCCTACAATCTCATATCGACGTGTGTTGTCATCCTCTGTATCGCTTTTGATCACCATGAATCGAGCGATTTTATTGGCAAAGAACAGCGCACCGAGTAACACGCCGACAAACACACCGAGCGCAAGGTTGTGAGTCGCTACCACCACTGCAACGGTCGAAATCATGACGACATTCGTTGATATCGGATGTTTCTTTAGATTGGCAATAGACTCCCACGAGAACGTACCGATAGAGACCATAATCATGACCGCAACCAGCGCCGCCATCGGGATTTGCCCGATCCATTCGTCGAGGAAAACGACCATGATCAGCAAGAGTGTGCCTGCTGTGAACGATGACAGCCTGCCGCGACCACCGGATTTCACGTTGATAATGGATTGACCAATCATCGCGCAGCCCGCCATACCACCAAGTAAGCCTGCGCCGATGTTGGCAACGCCTTGTGCTTTGCATTCGCGGTTCTTGTCGCTCGAGGTGTCAGTCAGATCATCAACGATAGTCGCGGTCATCATCGATTCCAGAAGTCCGACCACTGCCAGTGCAGCCGCGTACGGGAAGATGATCTGTAACGTCTGGAGATTCAGTGCGACGTCTGGCCAGAGGAATACGGGTAGCGTATCCGGTAGTTGGCCCATGTCGCCGACCGTGCGGATGTCGAGGCCAACAAACATCGCAACGGCCGTGAGTGTGACGATGCATACAAGCGGCGACGGAATCGCTTTGCCAACCACTGGAATCAACGGAAACAGATAAATGATGCCAAGCCCAGCCGCCGTCATGGCATACACATGCCACGTGACATTGGTCAGCTCCGGTAGCTGCGCCAGAAAAATCAAAATGGCGAGCGCGTTGACGAAACCGGTAACGACCGAACGTGATACGAACCGCATTAGACTACCCAGCTTCAAGAATCCCGCGGCGATCTGGAACACGCCGGTGAGTAGCGTCGCCGCAAGCAGGTATTGCAGCCCATGTTCCTTGACCAACGTCACCATCAGCAACGCCATGGCGCCTGTCGCTGCGCTGATCATCCCCGTGCGCCCGCCGATGAAGGCCGTTACGACGGCGATGCAAAAACTTGCGTACAGACCCACCTTTGGATCTACACCGGCGATAATCGAAAAAGCAATCGCCTCCGGAATCAGTGCCAACGCTACGACGGTGCCGGCCAGTAAGTCATTGGCCGAGTTGCCAAACCATTCTCTTTTCAAGGTATCGAACATAGCGTTGTGCGGTGCAGCGTAACAAGCGGAGCGCCATGGTAGCTGATTGCGCGGCGCGGGTTTGCGTTGATTTTCGTGCGCGATTGACGCCCAAGCCATGGCGCATGGACATGGTGCGCATCCAACCCGGCGGTGTCTGGCCGGTAAAACCTGAGCAGTTGCCAATGCGTAGCGATTGGATACGAAGATATACTGAAGCGTCGCAAGGGTATGCGTCCTGTCGCTACCTGCAGAGCATTGGGGAAGGCCGTAGCGCCCGCATCTGCGAGGCGGTTCGTGAGGTGCATGACACAGCTTGTCAGGCTGATAGCGCGTTACCGCTCGCCTAGTCCTGCGTTCGTCTGCAGCGGCACGTCGCCCTCGCAATAGCGGTTGATTTGCAGCGGCGACGGTGCGGCCTGATACTTCACGTTATGACGTTACATATCCCAGACTTTTCGCAAGCGCGTGTGTTGGTCGTTGGCGATGTCATGCTGGACCAGTATTGGTTCGGTGCGACCGGCCGTATCTCGCCAGAAGCGCCCGTGCCCGTCGTACATGTTAACCGCGATGAGGAGAGACCCGGTGGTGCCGCCAATGTAGCGGTGAACCTCGCAAGCCTCGGCAGTCAGGTGCACTTGATCGGTGTTGCTGGCGCC